>CALAXS010000776.1 GCA_937895305.1 uncultured bacterium | reverse complement strand
CCCGGTCATCTATCGTAATACCTGCTGCCACGGTAGCAGACTGGTCCATGGTCATGAATATTGGTTCCAATCGAATACAGTCATGGGCTACAGATGCGTCCCTCCCCCCCCATTTGCTATGCTATAGCCTCTTTTACGATTAACCTCTTCCACTGGAGTAACTATGTCCAAAATACGTGTTCGCATCGCCCCGTCGCCATCGGGATTTTTACATATCGGTACCGCCAAGATGGCGTTATTCAACTGGCTCTTTGCGCGTAAGACGGGCGGTACTTTTGTATTGCGTCTGGAAGACACGGACGCGGAGCGTTCGGATGATGAGTATGTACAGGCCATGTGTGAAGGTTTTCAGTGGCTGGGCATCGACTGGGATGAAGGCCCGGCCTTTGGCGATGAACCTGAAAAGGGCGCGTTCGGGCCGTACAAGCAATCTGAACGTCGGGACATCCACGTCGCTGCTGCCCAGAAACTACTCGACGAGGGCAAGGCCTACAAGTGCTTCCTCACCAAGGATGAGTTGAGCGATATACGCGATACCATGCGCGAAGAAAAAGCGAGCACCTCTTTTCGTTCTCCATGGCGGGACAAGACGGCGGATGATGTAGCGGCTCAGGGCGACGCGTCGTATGTGGTGCGGTTTAAGGTACCCGAAGGATCGACCACGGTCCATGATTTGGTCCAGGGTGATGTAATAACCCGCAACGACCAGACAGAAGATTTTGTCATTCAAAAGCCCAACGGCGACCCCATCTTCCACCTCGCGGTGGTGGTGGATGATGCGACCATGGAAATCAGCCATGTGGTTCGCGGTGATGATCACCTGACCAATGCAGCACGCCACATCATGCTCTTTGAAGCGCTGGGCTACCCTGTCCCGCAGTTCGCCCACCTGCCTATGGTACTGGATGAAGGGGGCAAGAAATTCAGCAAACGCCTCCATGGTGCCAATGTCCTGGACTGGCGGACGGATGGATATTTACCTGAAGCGTTGATTAATTACGTGGCCCTGCTGGGCTGGACCCCGGAAGAGGAAAACCGCGAACTCTTCACCCGCGAGGAATTGATTGAAGCCTTCACCATTGAACGCTGGGGCAAGTCCGCTGCGCGTTTCGACCTGAAAAAAGTGCAGTGGCTTAATGGTCAACATCTTCGTATGTTGAGTCCAGCGGAATTGCGCGACCTCATCGTGCCCGTCTTGAACGAAGGAGGGTGTGATACGTCGATCAAATCCGAGGCATGGCTCACTGAACTGGCCTCTATCACGCAGGAAAAGCTGTCGACCCTGAACGACATCGTGGCGCAGTCCGATTTCTTTTTTAAGGACGTAACCGAATACGACGAGAAGGCTGCCAGTAAACATCTACTGAAAGATGCCGGGGGTGCCATTGAACGATTGGGCATGGTGGCAACTGCATTCAGGAATGTTGCAGATTGGAATCATGAAGCTCTGCACGAAATTGTAGCGGGTCTGGTGGAAAGCACAGGCGCAGGCTTTGGGCGTTTCGCGAATCCGCTGCGTCTGGCATTGACAGGTAAATCAGCGGGACCGGGTATGTTTGAATTGACCGAATTGCTGGGTAAGGAATTAAGTTTGGAGCGGATTGACCAGGCCCTACAATATTTGAAAACACATGGATAAATAACCCCTCCTCGTTCTCTATCGCCAGCCGTGCTACGGCCTTTGCGCGGGAATGAATACACCGGAGCTCTGCTCCGGAAAACGAGGGCGTTCGACAGGAATTCTACGGCATCGGTCCCGAACCGGGTTAAGCATGTAAACACGGTGATTCCCGCTTCCGCGAGAATGACAGGGGGCACGGTGATGACAGGGGATGCGTGGGTGACTGACACTGGGTTTAGAAAGAATTAAGGACTTAAATAATGAGCGAAGTAATCATCGGCGTAGACCTCGGGGGCACCAACGCAAAAGCGGCACTGGTCTCGCGGGACAAGAAACTGCTGGCCAAGGACTCGCGTCCTACCAACGCGGATGGCGGTCCCGAAGCAGTCATGCAGGTTATGCAGGAAACGGTGGAAGACCTGCTGAAGAATAATGGCATTAATAAGGACCAGGTACTGGCGGTGGGCTTCGGCGCGCCCGGCCCCATGAACTGGCAGACGGGCGTGGTCTTTAGTCCGCCCAACCTCCCGGGCTGGCATGACGTGCCGCTGGCTGATGACATGCAAAAGCGTCTGGGTATGCCCTGCTTTGTAGACAACGACGCGAACGTGGCCTGTTACGGCGAGTTCTGGATGGGTGCTGGCGTGGGTACGGAAAGCATGGCGGTGCTGACCCTGGGCACAGGCGTGGGCGGTGGTGTGGTTACCTTTGGAAAGTTACTGCGTGGTATCGATGGTACGGCTGCGGAACTGGGTCACCTCAAGGTGCAACGCGACGGACGTACCTGCGGCTGTGGTGCCAAGGGCTGCCTGGAAGCTTATGCTTCTGTATCCGGCATGGAACAGACCGCTATCGAGGGCATCGAGTCCGGCAGGGAATCAACTCTCACCGAGCTTTGTGGTGGCGACCTGAAATCTATTGATGGCAAGATGATCTTTGATGCGGCGCAAGGGGGCGACGCATTGGCCCAGTGGGTCTTTGAAGAAACCGCCACCTGGCTGGGTCTGGGGATATCGAGCATTATCAGTTACCAGAACCCGGAGAAAGTAGTCCTCTGTGGCGGTATGATCGCTGCGGGCGATTTACTCTTTGACCCGGTACGACGCGTGGCCAAAGAGAACAGCTTTGAAGTACCCGGCAATCGGTGTGAGATTGTACCCGCTGCGCTGGGCAATGATGCCGGGGTCTTGGGCAGTGCGGGCTGTGCGTTGGAACGCTTCGAGAATCAGTAGAACATTTTTTCCAATATAGATTTGAATTACCTTCGAATAGTTCTAACTATTTAAAGCCCATCACCACATTGCTTATGTTGTATCGAAGGAAAACCTATATTCTCCTGTCATTCCCGCGGTGGGAATCTCCGCGTCAACATACTTAGCCCGACTCGGGGCTGAGGCCGTAGCATTACCAGCTGAACGCGCCCGCTTTCCGAGGCAGAGCCTCGGTGTATGCATTCCCACGCAGAGCATGGGAACGAGTTCCTTTCTGAGACCAATTTCCTGCATAGCGGGTTCGTACTCGCAATAACGATACTTTAAGACAAAG
>CALAXS010000775.1 GCA_937895305.1 uncultured bacterium | reverse complement strand
ATTAGAGCGCTTTAACAAATTATAGATACGGAGCTGCGTCAGTGAGGACAAGGTTGGCAAGAAACAAAAACGGAGGCATAGCAGGCTACGGTGAGTTTTTGTGACGCAGCCAACCGATGCCACAACAAGCAGATTCGTAACAATAATTTGTTAAAATGCTCTAAACACAAAAAACGAGCGTTCAATGAGTTCATTGAACGCTCGCATACTTTGTAGTGTAAGGCGGTGTTATTTCTTTTCGCGGTGAAGCGTATGCTTGCGCAGGCGCGCATTATACTTACGCATCTCAAGACGTTCCGGGTGGTTACGCTTGTTCTTGCGGGTGGAATAACGTGATGTACCGGGTGCTTCAGTGCACTCCAGAATGATGATCTCGCGGTTGCCTTTCGCGGCCATGATTCTTCTCCCAATTTCGTATGTGCTTCAGTTCACAGACCAGGCTGCAAACAGGTTAAAGGGTCAATAGAGCTGCGTAGTATAGCAAATGCCGAGGTGGATTGCACCTTTTTCCCGCAGGATACAGCGTCGCAGGAACGCAGCCCGGAAAATGCAACACCTGAGAGTGCCTGGTCCTTTGATTGAAGAAAATACCTGCAACATGCTACTATTCACGGTGTTGACGGGGGAGAATCTCCTGTACGACAATAGTGATGCCCAGTGGTGGGTAAAAAACTTTTGACTGAAGGGGAATTAAAATGAAAATTGTAGTCGCTCTCGATCCTTTTGAACAACTTATGAGTGCTATTTGCAACGGGTTGGAATTTCTGTTGGTAAGCACCCCCCTGGGTGATATTCCAGCTATTGCCGGTATACTTGAGTGCCTTCTTAATCTCTTCTGGTAGAACAATTACCAACATTTTTCAGGACCGACCGCTTCGTAGGGAGTGGTCGGTTTTTTGTTTAAGCGCTGGATTACGTACCGAGGATACGTGCTGCCCTCAACATGTCTTCGTCGAAGCTGCTTTTCTTTTCCCAGGCGGATGCCAGGGGGCACAAAACAATATCCTGGCTTTGAATCCCCACCATCTTTCCGGATTCGCCCTGGAGCAGGGCATCCACCGCATGAACGCCCATACGACTGGCCAGGACGCGGTCAAATGCGGTAGGACTACCGCCACGTTGCAGGTGACCGAGTACGGTAACGCGGGTGTCCTTGAATTCTGATTCCGCTGCAATCGCCTTGGACACTGCAAATGCGTCACCTGCATCATCCCCTTCGGCGACGACGATAATCATGGAGCTCTTCCCCGCTGCACGACCATTGCGCAGGACCGCTATAACGTCGCTAATCTCGGTAAGGGATTCGGGGATCAGGATGTCTTCTGCGCCCCCTGCAAGTCCGGCGATCATGGCGAGTTGACCACATTCCCGTCCCATGACTTCCACGAAGAAAATACGATCGTGAGACGCGGCCGTGTCGCGCAGGTTGTCGATGGCCTTCATGGCGGTGTTCATAGCGGTATCGAAGCCAATGGTATAGTCCGTGCCGCCAATGTCATTGTCGATGGTACCGGGCATACCGATACAGGGGATGCCGTGTTCTTCGTGGAGCGCCAGTGCGCCGTGGTAGGAACCGTCGCCCCCGATTACTACAAGGCCATCGAGATAGTGTGCTGTCATTTGCGCAGCAGCAGTGGCACGGCCTTCAACTTCGTAGAAGGGCTTACACCGCGCAGTACGCAGGATGGTGCCGCCCCGATTGATAATACCGCTGACATCGCGTGGTCCCAGCAGGGTTATGTCGCCATCCAGCAATCCCTGATACCCGCGATGAATCCCCATGACCTCGATGCCGTGATAGGTGCCTGCGCGCACAACCGCACGGATACCTGCGTTCATTCCGGGGGAATCCCCCCCACTGGTTAATACGCCGATGCGTTTCATGACTTACTCCTGGGCTGATACGTTAGCGGGGTATGTAGAGGACGATTTTGTCGCCGATATTGAGTATGCTGCGCTTGGTGAGCTTGTTCCACTTGAGCACATCATCGGTCGATACGCCATTGCGCCTTGCAATTACATAGGGGTTATCGCCCCGTTTAACCTCATATACCACTTTGTTTGTGCCGGTAGGCTGGCCCGGATCCCGGGTGCCGGGGGGTTGGGCCTGGTCTGTCTGAATATCAGCCACTTCTTTCAGGGCCATATCCGCAAGGGGGAGATATACAGTGTATTTTTTCCCGATTGACAGTTGGGCGTTATGAAGTAAACCATTCACTTTTTCAAAGTCTTTCTGGTCCACTTTATAGCGGGCTGAAATTTTTGCAGGGGTATCGCCACGCTGTACGGTGTGGATGAGTTTAAGGGTGCCTGCGGGCTGGTCGTCAGCGGGGGGCTTGTCGGGTTTGAGATAGAGGGTAAGCACCTGACCAATCTGCAGGGAACGTACACTGCGTATATTATTCCAGTCCAGCAAATCCGCTGTAGACACCCCGTATTTTTGCGCTATGGTACCGGGGCTTTCCCCCGGGACGACCTTGTGGGTAAAGGGAACGGGAGCCAATAAAAGCTGCATTGGATCAACAGGTTCAGGCAGTGCTGCTGCATCGGGTTCAGGTAGAGGTGTTTCTGCTTCCTCTGCCATGGATTCCGTGCTGCCTGGTACGGGAACCGGTGCCGATGTGGATTCATCTATCGTTGCCGTGACCACCTCCGGGATACTGAGTTTGGTGTTGGTGAGTACCCGTAGTGATTTTGCACGCCATTCGGCCAGTGCAGCGATTGCTGCTGCTTCGATACGTAGCCCGGCATGACTTAAGGTTAGCGCTTCATCGGAGAGGCGGGAAATTTCTTTCACCAGCCAGGCCCCGCGTTGTGCTTTGAGGGTGGTGTCAGGCTGGGTGCCTGTGAGGTATAGCTGCTGGAGATCCTTGCAACGGGAGAGGGTGTCGGGCAGGGGTTCAAGGAAAACTTCGCCCCGTGCCTGTTCCAGAGTAGCCCAGCCCCGTGCAATGTCCGCAACACGGGCTATAGCGGGCACGGCGACTTTCCGGGGTATTGTGCCGCTGTGCCAGGCTGTTTCGAGTACAGGTAGTTCGCGCAATAATGCCAGGTATTGACCCCGCTCAAGAACGAGCTTGGAACCCGAAAACCCCTGTAAAATAGACTTTAATGACTCTGAAATGCCCGGAACCAGGTTCTCCTCTTTTAACAGGGCCTGGGCTTCGGTCTGGATATGAGCACTTGCTGCCTGCGCCGGCAACGAACCGCCTTGCCCCGAGAGGTACCGTGGGCCGGGCTTGGCTTCAAACTTGGTTTGGCCCTCTTCGGCTTCGGGCAGGGGGAGTACATTGTTCCAGGCATCTGTGTAGCGCAAGTCTTCCGTATCACTCAAATCGAAGTACGCGGATTTAGTGCCTTCTTCGGACCAGAAGGCCAGCAACCAGGACGCGCCGTTCCGGTAGAGGTGGGCCTGGGCGCCCTGGGTAATCGCTTTCGGCCCTACAGATGTCGTGGCAAAGAATCGATGGGCAAGACCATTTACATCCGCCAGCGCAGCTTTTACGTCGTCATCCAGCACGGTCTGTGCGGTGATGCTGATACCACTGAGTTGGTGGGGCATAAGGGAAAGTATGGTACGTTGCCAGGCGTTGCCGCCCGTATCTTCACTCGTGGTGATGGCATCCAGATACACCGGAAATTGTTCGTAGCCCGCTTCCTGGGTAATGTGCCGGATTTGGGCGAAGGCACTGTCCCCGGCTTGTGCCGCAGGAATCTGGACGCTGTCAACCCATTGCCCTACACCCTTCTCCATAAGCACAGCGAGGTCGTCAATGGCTGCAAGGATCAGTGTGATCGGAGTTTCAGGATGGGCTGTACGTGCCAGTTTTGCGAGTCGCTCAATGACTGGAAGGCCAAGATCTGCTTCAATTTCATAGCGTTTGAGGGCCGGGTTTTCTGCAAGCCATTGGGGCAGGGTATGGGTGTCGCCATTCAAACGCAGGACCAGCTCCATGGCATGATTCTGTAGGGAACGCTCGTCAAATTCCGGGTCTATCCGCAGGGTCTGGATACCGGTGCTGGCCAGGGCGAGCAGTGCCTTGCCTTCGAGACCGGTCCCATCCATGGTGAGGGGGAAAACAGCATTGTCCCCGGGGCGGTCTACGCGACAAAAGCCTGCGTTAACAGTTTCCGTGGTGCCCTGTTGTTCCGTTGTTATGATTGCTGTGTAGAACCCCCGTTTTTTCGGGAGATCTTCTACGGATAACCAGTGCACCCCCCGATCCTTGAGCTGAATATCCGGGAAGCTGCGTGTGACTGGCGCGTCAAGTGCAGGGCTGCTCAATTCCAGATTCACTGAACCCGTAAAAGGTGCATCACTTTGAAGCTCGATAATA
>CALAXS010000774.1 GCA_937895305.1 uncultured bacterium | reverse complement strand
TTTTGTTTCTTGCCAACCTTGTCCTCACTGACGCAGCTCCGTATCTATAATTTGTAAAAGCGCTCTAGGAACGGAAAATCACCTCGCGACCTTTCCAGGTCGACTCGCCAAGGGCTTCAAAATGGGGCGCGGTTTTAAAATTTTCAGACACAATATCCGAGTCACCCCAACCATGCCAAAATGAAATCCGATCCACCCCCGCTTCCCGCGCCATTGCAACGGCCCGCTCGATTGATGCCGCAGAATCATTCCAGCGAAACACGACATACTTCCATTCTATCAGCGGCGTACTGGAATCACGCTCATCCCGGAACGCAACCAGATCGCACATGTTTTTGTAACAAAGCTCAAAGTCCCCGCCCACCTGATACTGCTCCATCTCCCCTTGATTCGAGCCATCAATGGAACAATACAAATGATCCAGCAGCAACGCCGCCTCCATTTTCTTCACATCATTTACGAAAGTGCCGTTCGTAGACATCACGATGCGTGCGTCCGGATTTTTCTCACGAATAATACACATCTCATCATAAAAGCTACGTGACAAAAACGGCTCGCCCAGATTATGCAACGCGATCTCTTCAATTTTATGCTTCGCAATTTCATCCGCAGCCCGCGCCACCTCCTCCAGCTTCATCCGTTTACGTGCCCGCGTATTCACCACCGTACGATCACATGCAATACAACTTAAATTACACGCCACCGTATTCTCCAGCATGATCCCCTTATCAGGAACATGATAGGTCTTCAACCGGGACTGTGCCTCACGCTTCGATACCCGATGCAATTCATTGCACTCAGCGCAATTCTCTATGGGCAGCTCCCCCCCCGCCAACTGATTGCGGAAGTCCATGGCCACCGCCCCGTCAAAAACCTCCTGTAAACTCTGTGTATTCAAATCACCTATATGTCCCGAACCATCAAAATCACGACAATTACACGACACAGACATATCTGAATTGATACAAATGTTGTAATTTGAATCCCCCTGCAACGCACTACAATAATATACCTCGCCCAACACATGCCTGCGTGCCCAGGTCGTCAGGCCCCAACCGCGCAAGAGTTCCAACACCCCCGTCGGTATAAACGCCCGTAAACGATTACTCCATACACCTGACATACTCTGCTACTCCTCTATTCAGCAGTCACAGGCTCTACCGAGGTCTGCGCAACAGGGGGTGCATCCATGTAGGCCACAGCACCGGTCTCACCCCGTTCCATTCGTGCCTGTACCGCTGCCAGGGCACCTGCCGCACTCACCTTCACCTGTGCATCCACATCTTCCTCATTGGTTACAGCCGCCAAAGTCTCCACAATCTTGTCCCCTGTCGCTTCACCCAAAACCCCAATCGCCCGAATCCGCGCCTGTGCACCCAACTGATGATCCATCAATGCGCTGATAAACAAATCCAGATGTGTGGCCATATGCTGTTCAGGAAATGCCAGTATTAACTGTTCCCGCTCATGCATTGTGGTCGTTTCATCTTCCCAAAACGGGCGCACACGTGCTGCGGCCTCCGGCATCCCTTTTGGAAAAGCTATCAGTAATGCCGCCGTACTCACCCGACGCTCCGGGTCGTTCAATAATTCACGAATCCGATCCAACACCTTGTCCGGGCCAAACAAACCAACCAGATGGGTAGCACACGCCCGTGTCGATACTTCATGCTCCGGCTCTGTCATGGCCATTAACGGCGCAAACAATCCCTCACCTGCATCCGTGGGAATCAGAGGCGAAAGACAAATCACTGCAAGAACTTTTGAAGAGGGCGAGGCATCGGGAGAACCCAGTATCTCCAAAACAGGATCCAGACCTTCCGGCCCTTCCTCCGCCATGCGCTGCACCAGCACAATCGCCTGCTGCGTATCAATAGCAGCTAATTCTTCCAGGGACATCCACATCCAGGTGGAAACCACTTCATCATAAGTCATCTCATGTTTTGCCCCTTCACCCCCACCCAGATCCACCGTCTTGCGTGGACCACAGCCACTCAAGGTCACAAAAAAACAGAGTATCAATACAACATAAACAGACGACTTTAACATCCATTCCACTCCCAAAAATATACTGTGAATAACTATCCCATACACTAAAACTGGAGCATAACATACCCCACCGGATACATGCGATACCATGTCGGAAATCAGGTCGATCCTGGTGACTAAAATCTGCCACCTCGCCAGATTACACCCTATTTAATCAAATCGATCCCCATTACCAGCCCAGTAGTCCTGAATCCCTTCAAGCACAAACTACCCATACAAGACAACTTACAAAGAGCCAGGGCTTTTTGGCATCCCCCTTGCTCTATAACAGACCTGCTAACGTTGCAATGCAACCAAGGAGACAAGAAAATGAACTTGTACTGGCTTAACAATATCGACGAAACCGGACGCACACCCCTCGAACGGGCATTCGCCTGTGGACACCGCAACCTGGTTGAACTCCTTATGGAGCAAGAGCAACTCGACAAGGCCACTACCGTCTCTGGTGCAACCCCCCTCCACCGTGCTGCCAGCCTCGGCCTCCTCGAAGCCATCCAGTCCCTCGTTACCTTCGGTAGCAACGTCAACGAAGAAGACGAAATCGGTGAACTTCCCATACACAAAGCGGTTCGTGCACAAGCAACCGATGTCGTGGCCTACCTTGCGGAATATTCTGACATCAACCACCAATGTAATAAAGGATTCACCCCATTGCACTGGGCTGCACTCATGGGCAATCTGGAAATGCTCCACCTCCTGGCTGACAAAGGGGGAGATCCCTGGCTCCGCAGCAACACCATGGATGATCTGTCGCCGATTACCATCGCCGAAGTTATGGGCTTCACCAACGTAACCGCAGACCCCCACCTACGCAAAGCCATGGGCTAAAGCCCGGCCAGTGCTACTGGTCTACCCACGCAGCGGTAGATTCCGACTGATGCTGCGCCAAAAGCGTATAGCTCCGTACGATGGCAGAAGCCAGCACAAAGCCATCCACATCATAAAACACCGCCCACTGTCCGGGAGTTACCGCCTGTTGGGGCTCATGTAACACCACCGCTGCACCACCACGTATCCGAGTCACCGTTGCCGGGACCGCCTTGTGTCGCGAGCGCAATTGCACCAGACATTCAAAAGGCTCATCTACCGCGTCCATCCCGCCCCAGGACAGATTTTTAGTCTCAAAGTGCTCGCAATACGACACCTCCTGAAATCCAACCACCACCACATTGCGGGCCATATCCAGTCGCACCACATAATAGGGCTGTTCAGCAGCGATGCCTAAACCGCGACGCTGGCCCAGGGTGTAATTCAATGCACCCCCATGTTCCCCCAGCACCTCACCCGTAGTCGATATGATTTTACCCGGCGCTGTAGGCCCCTTGCGCTCCGCAATAAATTCGCGATAATCATTCTGCGGCACAAAACAAATTTCCTGACTCTCTTTCTTCGTCGCCATCCCGAAATCCAGCCCCCAGGCATGCGCCCGCACTTCCTGCTTCGTCAAATGCCCCAGGGGAAAGTAGGCACGACGCAACTGCCGCTGCGACAAGGGGGATAG
>CALAXS010000773.1 GCA_937895305.1 uncultured bacterium | reverse complement strand
ATGACCGCCTCGAAAGAGTGTGCCATCCACCATTGCCGCAGTACCAATACCAGTACCGATGGTCATGATAACAGCATTTTTCAGCGTGTCTCCACCTGCAACAACGCATTCACCAAGAAGGGCAAGATTAACATCATTGTCCAGGCTAAGGGGGATGCCCCAATGTGCCTGTGCCCAGGCATTCAGATCCAGATCCGGCGCGTCCGGGTATTTATCAATGGTGGATAAAATCGTTCCCTGGTTTTGGTCGAGAAGTCCCGGAAACCCCATCCCTATCCCCAGAATTTTATTCGGGACTATAGACTGTTCTGTACAGAGTCGTTCCAGCGCATTCCGAACCCGGTCCAGTTGTGAATCAAGGCCCGCGTGTGATTGCGCATCGAGGACAGCGGTAGCCAGCAGGGTGTAGCCTTCCAGTACCCCCAGCTTAATCCGTGTGCCGCCCAGATCCACTGCGAGGGTGATGGCTTTGTTGGTGTCTTCCACGCCTGCCGTCATGAATTGTTTTCCTGGTTGACCATAGCTGATTCGTTGTGTGTATCATCCCAGGCGGCAGGCAGGGTGTCGTACCAGGTAAATTTCAGAACGACTATAGCAACCCCGCCAATGGCGATACAGATGCTTGCGTAGGTGTACCAGTGTCCCACGAGGTACATGGGAAAGAGATAGAGCGACGAAATGGCAACCATGCCGAGGCACACATTAAGCAGGGTGGTCCAGACGCGTTCGGAAGGCGCATCCA
Organism: uncultured bacterium; assembly: GCA_937895305.1. GTDB lineage: Bacteria > Hydrogenedentota > Hydrogenedentia > Hydrogenedentales > JAEUWI01 > CALAXS01. The sequence continues at coordinate 2,729 of CALAXS010000773.1, read as the reverse complement.
ATTCTTCCTGACTAAGTTCGGCTTGTTGTCGAATCTTAGCCCACGCGCCAAAGGGGCGCACGGTATCATAAAAATTTTGCAGCACAGGATCAGGCGCAGCCTGGGTCAGGAAAGTGCCGAGGATACAGCCCAGGGAAGAGCCTGCCACGATAAGCCCAAACTGGGTCCAGATTGGGGTCTCCGGTCTGAACAATGCCACGAGTGACAGAGCCATACCAGCGATGGTCCCCAGTGCGTAGCCCCAGCCGTTGAAGCGCCACCAGTACCAGCGCAGCACATTTGGGATAATTACGCCTGCGCCGAGGGCCATCATCATCCAGCCCCAGATCTGCGCGATAGATTCGCCCATAAACCCGATGGCCAGGCCCACGACCACCACGAGAAGAGTTGCGATGTAGCTGGCCTTGACGGCGTGTTCGGGGGAGGCATCGGGCTTGAAGAAGAGGAGCCATATATCCTGCACCAGGAACGAAGCTGCACTGTTCACAGTCGAACTGAAGGTGGACATAAAGGCTGCGAGTAAACCGGCGATGACGAGACCACGTACACCGACGGGAAGAAAATCGCGGAGAACGATAGGCATGATTTGCTCGGAGTCTGTGGTGCCAGTCAGTCCGGTGAGCGCGAGGAGAGCAATACCCATGGCCATGCCCCAGCGCACGAGGAGGAAGACGCTCCATGCGGCCCCGACCTTGGAGGCGTCGCGGGGGTCTTTGGCGGCGAGAAAGCGTTGGAAGTCGTACATCTGTCCCGGACCACCTGCATTGAGGAGGAGGCCCTTGATAACCCACACGATGACCAGCGCACCGTAAAACTCGAACATGGCATTGTCCGTCCCGGCGAATTCAGGGATACGCCACGGCACCGATAGCGACGTGAAACCCTCGGGCAGTGTAGCGAGTAAATCAGGGGTGAGTCGTGACCAGGCGAGTCCGGCGATGAAGAGGCTGCCGAGGGTGAGGACGACAGTCTGGATGACATCAGTGACGACAACGCTATAGAGACCGCCCAGTGTTACATAGAGCGTGGTGGCAGCGATGATGGTGGTGGCGAGAACGTCGGATTCGTAGGTGGTGCAGAGGGCGATGAGCGTGGGATTGGTGAAGGTATTGGCCAGTTCCTCCAGGGGAATGTAGACGGCGGCGAATTTACCGATGCCCTGGTAGGCATAGCCGATGAAGCTGGCCTGGGTCAGCACCGCCATGAAGGCATAAGTGACCCGCGCCACACGACCCGGCGTTCCATCGCCAAAGCGGGTCTTCATCCATTCGGCGGCAGTCATCACGTTGGAACGACGTACCCATTTACCCATGTAGGCCAGAAAGAAAGCCCCCAGCAATACGCCCCACATCCAGTGGTGCCACATGGATTTCATACCGAGGACAAAGATGATGGAGACGATCCACATGGTACCCGTAATATCGAAGTTGGACACAGAACCCGACATGGCGAGTGCGAGCCAGTGGATATTTTTTCCGCCAAGAAAATAGTCCTCCAGGCTTTTTGCAGCACGACGTGCAAAGTAAAACCCGGCGACGAGAATTACACCGAAGTAGAGAAGGATGATTGCTATATCGAGTGTGGCCATGTTCTATGTTGTCCTCTTGCCCTTGTCATTCCTGCGGAGGCAGGAATCTCCGCGTCAGCATGCTTAGTTCGAGTCGGGAGCAAAGTCGCCGTATTTCGAGTTCAACTTCCTTGTTTTTCGGAGCAGAGCTCCGATTTATGCATTCCCAAGCAGAGCTTGGGAACGAGGGAGAGTGTGTCTCGTTATTTTGGTGCCGGAGGCAAAGCTGCTTTACCAGCAGCCCAGTTCTTGTTGGGTTCGGGTCCCATCTCCAGCACCAATGTCCCGCCCGCCTGTACGGTCTTGGCCGGGAACCACCATTGATCCAGGGACTTTCCGTTGAGCGTGGCGGATTGTATGTATGCGTTGGTCTTCGATGCGTTTCGCGTTTCGATGACGAAGGTGCCCCCAGCGTGGTATTTCGGGTCGAGGTGTAGCGTTACCTTGTCGAAGCGGGGGCTGGCAATCTCGTAGATGGGGTCGATGCGACAACCGCCATCAATCTGGAAGAGGCCGATGGCTGCCATGATAAACCAGCCGCTCATCTGGCCCTGGTCTTCATCGCCAAGGTAGGCATCGCCCACACCATAGCCGTAGTAGCGGTCCTGGATAGAGCGGTTCCACTTCTGGGTCAGCCAGGGCATCCCTGCGTAGTTGAATAGATAGGACACCTGCATGGCGGGCTGGTTGCCGTGGCACACAGGATAGTCCCAGTACTGTTCCAGGGGCGCGTTATAGCGGAGGGGTTCCGATTTTTCAAAGCCATCGTTCAGATTGAAAACAAAGGGCTCCGTGCCTATCGTCTTAATGAGGGCTGCCGGGTCATGGGGCACAAACCAGGTATATTGCCAGGCGTTTCCTTCGGTCCAGCCCTCGACTTTTTTGAGGGGCTCATAGGGTTCTATCCAATTCCCCCCCGCGTCCTTGGGACGAGCGAAACCAATGTCCGGGTCGATGAGATGACGCCAGCTTTCTGCGCGTTTCATGAATTGCTGATGCAGGTCGTCCTTGCCCAGAGCTTTGGCCATCTGCGCCACGCAGAAATCGTCGTAGGCATATTCCATGGTGTTGGATGAATGGCCGCCACCGTGGGGCACATAACCCAGCTCTAAATAAACTTCCAGATCTTTGTTGCCTGTCTGGCCTCCGCCAATATCCGGGT
>CALAXS010000772.1 GCA_937895305.1 uncultured bacterium | reverse complement strand
ACTTTAAGTTGACTTTAAAATGAGAGTACGTTATTGTTCTTCGATTGTCAAGCTCTTTGATATTGGGCTACCCTGTCCCGCACCCATACATTATTAGCTACTGAATACGAGGAGATCGCTGTGACTGCTGCACAGGAAACACACGAAGTACCCGCCACCGCACCCGACAACCGCGCCTGGTTCTGGCCGGGATTTTTCATAGCCTGGATCTTCTTTGCCCTGGCCTATGCCAATCGCCTGGATTATATACCCGGTCATTTCGCATTCTGGGCGACCATTGCGTCAACGGGATTCCTGATTGCCGCCTGGACCCCGAACAAAGAACAACGGGACCCCTTCAGCATCTGGATTTTCCTCGGATTGATATGTTGTTGCATTGGCGACCTCATTGGTCCTTTCCACTTCATGACGGGGGCCAATGCGTTTTTCTTCGCACAGACCTTCTTCTCCATCGCCGCCTGGAAAAAAGGTATCAACTGGCGTTGGGCCACCCCCATGATCCCGGTCATGATTGCCAGTAATGCTGCCCTGCTCTGGTATACCCTACCCGGCACCCCCGACGAAGAAGTCATCAAGGTCATCGCCTACAGCGTCATCATCTCCATTATGGTGATTACGGCAGTGGGTGCCTGTAGTAACAACGTGCCCCTTGCCTGGGCTGGCATTCTGTTTTACGTTTCAGACGTGTTCGTCGCGCTTTGGCGATTCGGGGATAGCCCCGCCAGCGGCTGGATCTGTTACCCCATTTACTATTCCGCTTGCCTGCTCTTTGCCTACTGTGTGCACGTAGACCGCGCGGGTCGTGTAAAGGACACCTACTCGTAGGTCCTGGATTCATCCGCGATGGCCTGAGCATATTCAGCAGCATGGCGTTTTTTCACCGCCTCATCCCCGGTCAACACCACCAGACGGGCCACCTCAATATCCCCCAGGGCCAGTTGTGCCTTTCCATCCACCCGCTTAACTTCGTGATCCCGCAATCCGTCAGCAGAAATGGAGTAGGCCTGGACGGATTCCATCCACGCAGGGACATCCACTTCCAGTTGCACATCCTCTTTCGTCACGAAGGGGTAAGCCTCAGGATGCATTTCATAGTCGGTGTTGGTAATGCACAGGATAAGTGCTTCGGGCGTGGCCAGCGGTGCAACGTCCAGTTTATCCGGACCAACAATCTCCATCTGTATCGGATCAGAGCGCAGGAGATCCGGGCGAATGCAGCGCATGACCCGGCCCCAATCACGGTACGCCAGCACAGAATCGGGATAGTCGATAGCGGCTTGCTCATCCCAGTTAAACCAAAGAATACCTTTTGAACCGTAGCCGAGGTTGAGCATGAGCTGGGCCGCTATTTCATTGGGCGTAGGGCAATACCGTTGCGGCAGTCGGCCCCAATTAGCAATGCCCTGGGTCCAGACCCAGATGGGCTTGGGTTCAGAGGCTTCTTTTAAATCGCGGGTATAGTACCCTGTCTCTTCCAGATTGGTACCGAAATATTTGGGCCAGACCGTGCTGGATGGTGCGCTGATACAATAATGGTCGTGTGACGGAATATCAGCGATAGAGGCAAATTCAAAAAACTTGAAGGAACGACATAGGGT
>CALAXS010000771.1 GCA_937895305.1 uncultured bacterium | reverse complement strand
GGGGGAACAGCCTTCTCATCTTATCTCTTGGCCCCATTGACTAAAACTGGGGATGGGTGAGCTTTTCCCCCGACCCTATTGAATATTCCCGGTCCGTCTATCTTGTTCGTCCTGCTCTGAAATTGATACCATAGGGTATCGAATTCACGACGGGAGGTCTGTGAATCACGATGGTCTGTCTGGTCTTAATTAATTTCTGACCATCCTCAACTGGAGATCCTTTTCTTATGATTACCGTTTCAAAATTTACGGTGATTCCTCAACTACCTGAACGCATTGACCATTTGCTCGACGTAGCAAATAATGCGTGGTGGTGCTGGAATCACGATGCTATAGAGTTGTTTCAACGTATTGACCGTGAACTGTGGAAGCAGCTAAACCAGAACCCGCGACAGATGTTGGGCGAGGTGAGTCAGTTGCGTCTGGAGGAGCTGGCCAATGATGAGAGTTTCCTGGCCCATCTTGCGCGGGTTTGGGAGGCCCTGGAAACCTATAGAAACACGAATTTGTGGTTTGACCGCAACGCACAGGCCCCCAAGGACCTGCTGGTCGCGTATATGTCTGCGGAATTTGCTATCCATGAGTCCTTGCGTCTCTATTCAGGTGGGCTGGGAGTGCTGGCAGGGGATCACCTGAAAGCAGCCAGTGATTTGGGGATGCCCCTGATTGGGATAGGTCTGTTGTATCAGCAGGGCTACTTCCGTCAATACCTGAATGCGGATGGCTGGCAACAGGAAAGCTACCCGCGCAATGATTTTTACAATATGCCCATTGAGCTGATGAAGGGGAAGGATGGGTTGCCCTTGATGATTGATGTACCCTATCCGAACCGGAATGTGAAGGCGAAGATTTGGCGCGCACAGATTGGTCGGGTACCCCTGTATCTGCTGGATAGTGATTGTGATGAAAACAGCGCAGAGGATCGCCTGATTACAGACAAGCTGTATGGTGGTGGTAATGAGGCGCGTGTACGACAGGAAATTCTCTTGGGCATGGGTGGCGTGAAAGCCATGCAGGCCATGAACATTACACCCACCGTGTATCACATGAATGAGGGCCATGCCGCTTTTATGGGGCTACAGCGTATTCAGGATTTGATGCAGGGTGAAGGGCTGAGTTTTGATAGCGCAGTGGAATCGGTGAAGGCAGGCAATGTGTTTACGACACATACCCCGGTACCCGCAGGCAATGATATGTTTGACCCCGGCCTGATCACCCATTATTTCAACGATTATTGCAGGTCGGTGGGTATTTCCATGGATCATCTGCTATCTCTGGGACGACAGGATCAATCGAATCTGCAGGAACTGTTTTGTATGACCGTGCTCGCGTTGCGCTTTGCAGCGGGGGCGAATGGCGTGAGTAAGCTTCATGGTGAAGTGGCGCGGGACATGTGGAAAAAAACCTGGTCACACATACCCGTGCATGAGGTGCCCATCACATCGATTACGAACGGGGTCCATAACCGGACCTGGATTTCGAGTGAGCTATCGGATTTATATGATCGGTATCTGGGACCACGCTGGGTGGACCGTCCGGATGATCAGAGTATCTGGCATCGCATCGATGAGGTGCCGGACACCGAGTTATGGCGTTGTCATGAGCGGTGCCGTGAGCGCCTGGTGGAATTTGCGCGTCAGCGATTGTATAACCAGTACAACGCCCGTGGCGGATCAAGCCTGGAGATGCGCATCTGTCGCGAAGTACTGGATCCGGAAGTATTGACTATCGGTTTTGCACGTCGCTTTGCCACGTATAAGCGGGGTAACCTTATTCTGCGGGACAAGGAGCGCCTGACAAAAATTTTGCTACATGCGAAGCGGCCCGTACAATTGATTATTGCGGGCAAAGCCCACCCTGCCGACCAGATGGGCAAGCAGGTCATTCGCGAATTGTTTCATTTTGCCCGTGAAGTGGATGTGCGACACAGCATCATTCTCGTGGAAAACTATGACATGAACGTTGCGCGATACATGGTGCAAGGGGTGGATTGCTGGTTGAATAATCCGCGTCGTCCCATGGAAGCGAGTGGTACGAGTGGTATGAAAGCGGCCGCCAATGGCGCGTTGAACATTTCTATCCCCGATGGGTGGTGGTGCGAAGCGGAGAATCTGGGCGCCAATGGCTGGAGTATCGGCCGGGGTGAGACCTATGCGTCCACGGATGAGCAGGATGAGGTAGAGAGCGAGGCGTTGTATGACTTGCTGGAACAGGAAATAGCACCGCTCTTTTACAAAAAGGCGAATGATGGATTGCCCCGGGACTGGATTGCTTGTATGAAGACCGCTATCCGCACCTGTGGCCCCTTGTTTAATACGTATCGTATGGTGCAGGAGTATGGGGACCGGTGTTACATTCCCGCGTCTGTCCGTAGCCATGAATTGAGTGCCAAGAAACGCACGCGGGCTATTGCGCTGGCGGATTGGAAACAGAAAGTGCGCGCATCGTGGTCGCAGATTCGTGTGGAAGATATACATACAGAAGGCCAGCATGATGGTCTTGCTGTGGGTGCATCCCTCAAGGTGCGTGCGCGGGTCCATCTGGGTGCATTGCAGGATGAGGATGTGTCGGTAGAGGTATACTACGGCCCGCTGGATCACCACGGTAAAATTGTGGCTGGTCATACCACAGTGATGTCGCAGCTGGAAGAAGCCGGGGAACACGGCCTGTCGGTCTATAGCGGCCATGTGACCTGTGAAACAACAGGTCAGCTGGGTTTTGCGGTGCGCGTCATTCCGAAGCATGCGGACCTGGCGCAGAAGCATGAGACGATGCTCATTACCTGGGGCTAAAAGCGTTTTTGATCAAGGGCAGGACTCGCTTGATAGCGGGCCCTGCCCTTTTTTATTGCATGGTGTGGGTGTTTGCGGTAGATTAGAGCCTTCTGGTTTCCTATTGAAAGGCAGTGTGTGCGTTTACTTATTTTGATTTTAATTGTGGGTGTGCTGACAGGCTGTGCATCAGAATCAGCGAAGCCACGCTTTGAAGGGCCTTATGCTTTCGCTTCCCGGCATTCAACAAATAAAGCACAGGAACTAAACGATGCTGCTTCCATGGTGGTGTACTACCCGAGTGCAGATGGTGGAGCGACGGTGGACCCGGCAGCGGTACCGTGCCCGGTAATTATCTTTGCACCGGGCCTTACCCTGAGTCCCCGATTTTATTTATCCTATGCGGAGCAATTGGCGAGTTGGGGCTATATCGTCCACTTGGCACACTATAAGGGTGTGAATAATCTGAACTCGGTAGCGGACGTAAAGACCCACCTCGATTTATTCCTGGACCAGAACGACGCACCCACAGGGTTATTTAGCGGGACCATGGACAAAGACCGCATCGGTGTAGCCGGGCATTCCATGGGTGCTAAGTATTCGGTCATGGTGTGTATGGAAGATGACCGGTTCAAGACTGCGGTGACGATGGAGGCGGTGGATGGCGCTGCAGGCGTTATGTCGCCCAAGCCTTTTGCACCCGCCATCAGTCCTGAACGGATGAATGAAGTGGATGAGCCAATTCTATATATGGGTGGCGAATTCACATCGTTCTTTGCGCCTACAGGAGAAAACTTCCAGGCGTTTTTTGCACAGTCAGAAAGCCCGGCGCAGATGGTGCGTATCCTTGATGCGGACCACGCGAGTTTCCATGATTATCAGCTGGGGGTCTGGGTGGAGATGTTGCATCTACTCATGGGGGGACACAAGACCAATGATTTACAAACACGCAATATTGCGACCCAGTATATGGTGGCCTGGTTCAAGGTCTATCTGGAGGGGGATGAATCGTTTCGGACCTACCTGACCGGGGACGTGGCGCAGGCGGATGTGGCGGCAGGACTGTTGGAGATTTCTACGAAGGGTTTGTAGGCAGGTCTGATGCCGGGTTCCTGTGCCTAAGAAAATTTATTGTCCGTCCGGGCTTAACTGCGTGGATTCGTCCTTGGCGCAGGGGTCAGGTCGGGTTTCATCCGACAGGTAACCAAGGGCTTCCAGTTCGCTCATCAAGGCTTCGGGAAATTCGGCACGTGGGGATTCATTGCAGTCGAGGGCAGCGGCATCGTTTTCCATGCTGTGAATGTGTAGTGCGTCTTCAAGGGGTTTAAGGACTGGACCAAAATCTTCCAGGGGAGTTTGTTCCATTGCGTCTTCACGGAGATCATAAACAGCCTTACTTTGGTCACAGTAATCACGAATCAGTTTGTGGGCGCCCAGGTGTACAGATTCAAGGTCCGTGTGTTGTGATGCCCAGGAACCCTTGGTTCTGGCAAAGAGTGGCCGGGAAAGGGCGGGGGTGTCCAGCAGGTTAAGACCTTGCCAATGGGGATCGGCCTCACGTCCCAGATAAGCAGCGACCGTGGGCAGCATATCCAGGGTGGTGACTGGTGCGTTTATGGTGGCTCCATTCAGTCGTGGCCCATGAAGAATGAAGGGCACACGAAGCCCTTCTTCATAGAGGGTGACACCGTGACCCAGAGAACCGTGTTCAAAGAATTCTTCACCATGGTCGGACACAATCACAAAGAGCGTATTGGGATCCTGCTGTAACAGCCCTTCGGTGAGACGGTGTAGTTCCTGATCCAGGTAGTGGACTTCGCCGTCGTAGCGTCGCAAGAGGGTTTCTTTTCCGGCGGCACTCATTTCAGGGGTCTGGTTTGCACGCCCGTCCCCAAGAGCTGCATTCACTTCGTCGAAGAAATAATCCCAGAACTGTTCAAAGTTGTGCTCGTCGCTTGGACTCAACACGGGGGGAGGGCCGAATTGGGCATCGATTTCCGGGTGTAGTTCATAGGGAGCGTGGGGGTCCATGTAGTGCACATACATGAAGTAGGGCCTGGTAAATTCCTGCTGTGCAGCGAGGGCCATGTCGGTTACCGAAACAGCGGGCGCATTGGGGTGATATTCATAATCACCCTCCTTAAAGCCCTGGTCAAAACCAATATCCGCCGTTACATTACCATTGGTCTGCAAGCCCCAGGTGGTGTACCCGTTCTTATAGAACCATTCAGGCCAGGTCGCTACGCAATCAGGTACGATGTCAGTATAGGTGGTATCGTCCTCGGCGAGGGCCATGAAATATACGCCATGGGCATCCACATAACGCCCCGTGAACAGAGAGGCCATGGTGGGGCGGGTCCAACTGGAAGGGGCAATAGCGGATTGAAAGTCGAGGCCTTCGCTTGCGAATGCACTGAGGTGGGGCATGAGGGGCACAGTATTGCGCGAGGCGTGGAGGCGGTCGGCGCGGAGGGTATCCAGCACGATAAAGACAACGTTGGACGGTGTGCCCTGCACGGTCGCTGCAAATAGCGCATCCGTGCGTTCGGTACGTTTAAAGCAGCGCAGTATGACCCCGTCAGCGGTATGGGTCTCGGTCTCCTCCCAGTGTTCCTGAAGCCAGTTGCGTACTTGTTGAGTGTTGGGTTTCCACTCAAAGGTCATCCCAAGCGTCTCTACAAACCAGACCCGCTTTTTGTCGCGAAGTGCATCGAACATGTGCACAGGCATGAGTTCATGATTACGCAGCAGGTTGGGATTGCCCATGGTTTCGACAAAAAATTTCCCGGCACCTTCCCAATGGCTGATTTGTACGTGCCGGGCAGAACCGCAATAGTGCTTCATGGCGTAGAGGGAAAAGTGGCTGGCATAGGCGACGACATCACCGTCCTGGTAGGACTGGTTAATGATTTTGGCGATGGGGCGAAAGTCGACTTTGGGATGGGCCCCCTGCCGATGCACGTCGATAGGGTGTAAGCGGTGATTGTATTCTGCCCAGAGGTTGGGCAGGGTAAGGAGTATGAACAGGGCAATTACGATGTGGCGCATTCTGGTCTGGGGGATAATGGAGAGCCCCTGGGCCACACCGAGAATGGCGAAGGCACCCATGAGCGTAAAAAGGCGATGCTCGTAAAATGCGAAGGGGTCCAGATTCCATTTGATGTAGGCGAGTATAACGGGGACCGTGGCGAGGATGGCGATACAGATGCCCCGACGTGGATCGCGCAAGAGTGTAACCACGCCCAGGACCATGGACAGTGCTGCAAGCAGAAAGAGGGGCCAGTAGGCCCAGGCAAGATCGCTATAACCGGCAAAGAGGTTTTTGTAGGTGATGGCTACCGTCTTGAGCGTAGGCGGGGAGAACCAGGGTACCGAGACCATGTTCATAAGTTTGTTCATGCCCAGGGCGAGCTTGAGCGCGGGCGCGATGAGCACCATAAGGAGGAGCATCCAGGCGGTCCACTTCAGGAAGTGGCGACGGGTCTGAAGCAGTACGGCGAGGTAATAGACATTGAATGCAAAGATGTAGAAGGCGCTGATGAAATGACTGTACATCATGAGCGCAAGGAGAAGGACCATAGTGAGCCAGTATCGCGGTCGGTCGTCTTCCAGGGCGCGTAGCATGAAGTAACAGGCGCTGAGGCCCAGGAGGGTGAGGAAGGAATAAATGCGGAACTCCTGGGCATAGTGAATGTGAAGGGGAGAGATGGCAAAGAGGAGCATGGCGCAGAGGGCACCCCGTTCCGTGCTGAGCAGGCGCCGGGCCAGGACGTAGATCATGATGAGCGCGAGAATGGAAAAGCCGCAAGGGAGCAGACGGATGAAAAAATCGTTGGTGGGCGAGGTGACCTCGAAACCGAAAAGCTGTACGAAGCCGTACCAGAATTTGGAGAGGATGGCCATCATGGGCGGCTCAGTAGTGAATTCCTGATTAAAGAGGGAACCGCTGAGGTCAACGTAACGGCGCAGGAGCAGACTGGCGCCTTCGTCGTACCAGAGGCTCTGTGCCGCGAGACCCCAAAAGCGCAGGCTGGCACCGAGTACTAAAATCCCCCAGAATGCCGGGGAGACCTGTAGAAAACCGCCCTGTTTTTGTTCCGCCACGGACATCCTATGCATCCTCATCACCGAGGGCTTCACCAGGGGTCCGGGGCTTGCCATCCGCAACATGCCATAGGTACCAGAGCCGGGCGTATTTCATAAATACGCTGAAGGCACCCAGACCGGAGAGTACAGCACCGTGTAAACCATCGCGGAAACCCTGACGCAGAACATACATCTTGATGAACTTGGCCACGGGACGCAGGGTCAGGTCGGACCAGCGGGCACGTTGTCCTTTTTCGAAGAGGTCTTCGGAACCCCAGGTCGTGAAGCGATTGAAGGTCTTGAAATACTCTTCAAAGTTGCGGTAGGTATCGTGGTACATGGGTTCATGGAGGGTGCCCATGGTACCGTCGACGACCACTTTGGAGTGAACCCGTTTTTTAAGGTAGCTGCCCCTGGCGGTGCGGAAGAGGCGCACGTTGTAGTCCCGTTGCCAGCCGCAATAGCGGATGAGTTTACCGATGAAATAAGAGTAGCGTTTAATGTTGTAGCCATCTCTGGCATCAGGATCCTTGAGGATAGCTTCGATGCGGGCACGGAGTTCATGGGAAACCCATTCGTCAGCATCAAGGACCAGGGTCCAATCGCTCTCAATCTGGGGCAGGGCCCAATTGCGCTGGTCTGCGGCGTTCACATATTCGTGGGCAATTACATGATCGGTATACTGGCGGGCCACAGCGTCGGAGCCATCATCGCATCGGGTATCTACGACACAGAAAATGTCGTCGGCCCAGGTGATACTCTTCAGGCATCGGGGCAGACGGTCGCCTGCGTTGGGTACCAGAATTAATACCGAAAGGGTGCTCACGCTGTTCTCCTAAGCAAAACCGCATTTTACTGCGGGGCGTGTATTTTATCAACGACTAATGTTCGTGCAGTTCGATTTCACGACGACTCTTCGCGCGGAGAACCTTTACGTCATGGATGTGAAACTCGGGCATGGATTCAATATCGATATCACGATCGAATTTCTTTACTACCGCATCGAAGATGTGTTGGTTTTCGTTGCGGAGCCGTTTGGCTACATCGGGGTGTACCTGAAGGACCACGTGTTTTTCCTTGGAGTCACAGAAGTGGGCTTCAAGACGACGGAGGGTGTCAAAGGTCATGGTCGTGACAGAACGTACGAGGCCACTGCCTGAACAGTAGGGACAGGGTTGAGAAAGGGCTTTAACGAGATTGTGTTTCACCCGTTTACGGGTCATTTCGATCATGCCCAATTCGTTAACCTCAGACACGGTGGTCTTGGCAGGGTCATCCAGAAGGGCTTCACTGAGATGACGCAACAATTTTTCACGGTTCCGGTACCGTTCCATATCAATGAAATCGATGACGATAATGCCGCCCAAATCCCGGAGGCGTACCTGCCGTGCAATTTCTTCGGCGGATTCCATGTTGGTGATGAACACAGTATCTTCGAGTTGTTTTTTACCTGTGAATTTACCGGTGTTCACGTCGATTGCGATGAGGGCCTCGGTCTGGTCGATACAGATATGACCGCCACTCTTGAGCATCACTTTACGCTGAAGTGCACGGGTGATTTCTTTTTCCACCTTGAACTTGTCGAAGATGGGCCGTTTGGGCTTGTAGAGCTTGACGCGATTCACAAGGGCGGGAGCGAGGTTTTCCAGGAAAGTGACGATTTCTTTGTAGGCTTTATCATCGTCCACGACCACTTTGTCGATACTTTCGTTGAAGCGATCACGAATAATACGGAGTACAGGACTGAGGTCTTCACGCAGGAGACCGGGCCCTTTCATCGTGTCGAAATTCTTTTTAATACGGTCCCAGGCCCGACCGAGGAATTTAACGTCACTCTGAAAATCGACCTTACTCTGGCCTTCCCCGGCAGTACGCGTCACGAGGCCCACACCCTTGGGTCGGGTCTGTTGGAGAATGCGTTTGAGTCGATCCCGTTCTTTGGCGGATTCGATCTTGCGGGATACACCCAGCGTGTTGACCGTGGGCATAAGTACCACGTATCGACCGGGCATGGTGATAAAGTTGGTGAGGCGTGCGCCTTTGGTACCGAGGCGGTCTTTGACGACCTGAACCATGATGTACTGATTCGTCTTCAGCATGGTTTCGATAGGTTGCTGGCGTGCACGTTTGGCGCGGGTCCGTGCGCGGGGTACGCCGTTAATCAGGTCGATGTCGCCTGTACCTTCGGTACCTGCAATGTCGGATACATAGAGGAATCCGTTTTTTTCGTCGCCATAATCAATGAAGGCGGCTTGCATGCCGGGCACTACGGCGTCGACACGACCCCGGTAGATGTTGCCCACGACACTGGGGTTGTCATCGCGCTCGATAGTGAGCTCGGTGAGTTTGTGGTCCACCATAAGCGCAATGCGCTTTTCTTGTGGACTAACGTTAATGATCAATTCTTTCATTTCAAAAAAGTTCTTTCTGACCCCGGTACCGGATGAGAAATTCATCAGGTGCTGTGGTCTTTCTATTTGTATTTAATATACAAAGGCATTTTTTCGCATGGGCACACTCAATAGTATGCCGATACAGGCCATGGTTGTAAGGTAAAAAGTACGTCCCCAGCTCATGAAGGGCAAAGGTAAGCCGGTCACAGGCAGGAGATCGATGTTGATAGCAATGTTGATTACACTGTGGTACGTGAGGATCACTATAACACCAACGGCCAGTTGGGTGCCCATCATGTCCGGGCATTCGCGCGCAAACATGAGCCCGCGCAGGAGGAGCGCGGCGTAAAGACACATGAGTATAGCACATCCGACGAATCCACGCTCTTCCGCGTAGTGGGCAAAAATGAAGTCGGTGTAATGGTAGGGCAGGTAGCTGAGCCGGGTCTGGGTCCCTTGCTGAAACCCCTTGCCCTTGAGACCGCCACTACCGACCGCGATGGTGCTCTGAATCTGCTGGTAATCACCGTCATTATCGCCCTCGTCGGCGAAGAGGAAGGAATGGATACGTTTCTTCTGATGGTACTTGAGGTCGTAGGGACCGGCCGCTTCGATCATGGTACTTCTCAGTTTTGGGTTAGGGTCAAAGTCGTGTATCTGGAAATAGACAAAGGGCAGCAAAACGACGATGCCGGCGAGTACGAGAAAGACGAGATGCCAGATGCGGCTGCCTGCCAGAAACAGCATGATGCCTGTGAGCGGGATGAGGCATACTGCGGTCCCCAGGTCGGGCTGGCCGAGGATTAGCAGGATGGGTGGACCTGCAATCACAAAGGTCAGGATTACAAAAGGGAGTTTCTTGATGCGATCGCCCACGAAGTTAAAGTACCAGGCGAGTACATAAACCATGACGAACTTGGAGAGTTCCGAGGGCTGTATACTGACAGGACCAAGGTTAAGCCAGCGGGAGCTCCCTTTGATGGCATCTGCACTGAGGGTAGCGTAGAGCATTACGAGAATGGCCAGGTACATGATGGGTGCCAGGGCGACCACGAAGCGATAGTCGGTGCAGAGGATGAGCGCAGCAATGAGAACACCGATGCCGAATGCGGCCATCTGTCGGGTAACAAAATAGCTTTCGTATTGAATCTCGGTTGCTGAGTAAAGGGTAACCCATCCGATGATAGCGAGTATGAGGACGATGATGGGCATGAACCAGTCCATGCGGGTGAGGTTACGCCAGTCCACAATGCGAACGACAGGGGAGGGTTTTTTTGTTTTGATTTTGGCCATCAATGCTGCCCTTCCTGTGCGAGGACAACAGGGGCATTATCTTCCCTACCGTAGAAGTATTCCAGTACTTTCTTGCCATAGGGTCCGGCACCTGTACCACCATGGAGCCCGTGCTTGAAGAAAATACAAACCGAAACCCTGGGTTCCACATCCAGAACACTGGCAATAAACCAGGCATCATCGCGCATGTTGTATGGAATTTCGTCGTCTTCCATATCCTTGGTGAACTGCTTGCTCGCAATCTGCGCGGTCCCGGTCTTGCCCACAAATTTCAGGGGCGATGGCATGATGTGACGGCCTGTGCCACGATTGGGATCCGTAATACATTTACGCATCCCCTGCATTACAAGATCAAGGGTACTTTGTTTTAGATTCAGCTCAATGGGTATTTGAAATTCATCGCGCGCAAGGTGGGGAACCACCAGCTTACCCCCATTGAGTACGCAAGCTTGCATGACGGCACATTGAAGGGGGGTCGTCGTTACATAGCCCTGACCGATACTGGAGTTTAACGTTTCGCCGTCATACCAAATTTGTTCACTTCGATCTTTGTCCTTGAAGTATTGCGCCTTCCAGGCGGCATTGGGCATGATGCCCGCTTCTTCGCCGGGGAGATCCAGTCCGGTATTTACACCGAGGCCCATTTTTACTCCCCAATCGTGCATCCTTTCAATACCCATCTTGTAACCAACGTTGTAGAAGAATACGTCGCAGGAGTAAGCAATGGCATTCACAATATCCGTCTGCCCATGGCGACCATGGCAGCCCCAGGGCCTATTTACGTTGGGCAGCTTAAAGCTGCCACCACAGAAGAAGGTCGTGTTCTTATCGATGATACCTTCTTCGAGGGCTGCGGTAGCGAGCATAATTTTGTACGTAGAACCCGGGGCACTGTTTTCCTGGTAGCAACGGTTGCGCATGGGGCTGGGCTTTTGTTTCATGAGGGCAACACGTTCACTGCTGCGACTGGGGGATATAAAAATCGTAGGGTCGAAGTTGCTGGGGCTGCTGGCCAAAGCGAGCACACCGCCTGTATCGGCTTCGAGAACCACAATAGCCCCTTCTATGCCTTTGAGAAGTTGCTCGCAATACTTTTGCAGGTCAATATCCAGCGTAGTGTAGAGGGGTTGTCCGGGGATGGGATCTTTACGCAAACCCTCCAGCTCCTGCATGAGGTGACCACCCGTGTCATGGGAGGCGACAACGATATTGCCGTGCTGGCTGGTGCGGAGCTGGGCGCTTCCCCAGGCGTGTTGCGTCACCATGGCGCTGCCATCAAAACTGCGCAGGCTGGATTCGTACATACGCTCCAGACCACCCTTACCAACCCAGTCATTCTGATCGTAGTCATTTTCCTCGCCCCAGGTTTCGAGTTCCTTCGGGCTGATGAGGCCGAGGTAGCCGAGCAACTGACCACCCGTCTCGCCATGGAGATAGCGACGCTGGGGCTTCACAACGGTATCTGCGCCGGGCAGGGCGAAGGCATGTTCCTGGATACGGATACGGTCGGCTTCGGTAACTTCCTGTTTGATGACTATTTGCTCAAAGGGATGCCCACTGGCTTCCACTTTTTCGCGCAGTGCCTCGTCGGAGAGATCCAGAAGATCCGCCAACTTAACAATCACTTCATCAACTCTGGACTGGCCCGCATCGTCGGTACATTCACCCGGTGTGAAGACAATGTCTGTACAAGCACGATTATCCGCCAGAATGACATCGCCCCGACCGTAGATGGTTCCCCGGTTACTGGGTAGGGCGATGGGCCGGACCTGATTATTTTCGGCCTGCTGGTTGATGGCCTCGTATTGTATTACCTGGAGATTCCAGCATTGGAAACATAACAGTCCGAATGCAGCAGCGAGGCCCAGCGCGAGAAACTGGATGCGATATTCAACGCCTTCATAGCGGGTGGGTTCGTTGCGTGTGGACATCAGGCAGCCCCCCAGTTATTAAGTTCGTGACGGTGAAAGACTACACGGAACCCGACAAAGCAGGGCAGAGTGATGAGCGCGGAATAGAAGGAGCCGGGAATAACCTGGGTAATGATGGTTAGAATGGCCCCGGTGCCGGGCTCTTGAATAAAGAGGATGATGGTGTAGAGGAAGCCATGGGCAAATCCGGCGAGAAAGACCAGACCGACGCGTACTGCGGGGTGATCCGCAATGAGGCGTGTGGAGAGGCGCCCGATAATAAAACCGAGAATGACATGGCAGAGAACATGATGCCCCAGAACGCTTTCCGTGGCTACGTCCTGGTAGATACCACCGATGAGTCCGGTGAGCATGGCGCGGACTTCGCCTTCCACGAGCGCGAAGTAGACCACGAGGATAAGCGTTAAATTGGGCACCACATCCTGGACCCGGAGAAAGTCCGGCCAGTTGGTCTGCAGCAATGCTGCGACCACCACGAGGATGAGCCATGTGATATTTTTACGCATGGGGTTGTTGGTGTACCTTGTTCATCATGGTGCAAATTGTTCCTGCAAGGGGCGCATGTCCGGCACGATTGGGGCATGGGTCGAGGTGTCGTTTATCACTTCAGGTGTGAATGCACCTGCGATATCCGCAACACTGGGTTGCGCTTTTTCGAGGATGTAGACTTCATCGAGGCGATAGGGATCAACATAGGGACGCACATACGCACTTTTCAAAAGTGTAGAGACTTCGTCGGCGTTAATAATCTGGCCAATGGGCCATCCTGCGGGGAAGAGGCTTTCGGGACTGGTGACGACTACGTCACCTATGGTCACTTCGTCTTTCATGTCAATGTACGACATACTGCAAAGGAAACGAAACGTATTATCGTAATGGACGAGGCCATCGTAAGCTCGAATGCGGTTGCGACGTACCATTGCACCAATCTTGCAATCGCGATGGTGCAGGGTGGCGACCTTGGCGGTAAAATCCTGGGCATCAACCACGAGTCCGACTACACCGTCCTTCGTGACTACACACATGGGGACCACCACGCCATGCCTCGATCCCTGGTCGATAGTGATGAGACCGCCTTCGATTTTTTCGATAATCTGCGCAGCCCGGAGGGTGTATTCAGGGTGATCCACTTCAAAATTCAGCATGGAACGCAAGCGTTTGTTTTCTTCCTTAAACTCGCGCTGCTGACTGAGGTCGGCCTGCATACCCACGAGATTGGCGCGTAGCTCTACATTGTTGTCCAGGGCGCGGTTATAGTCGAAGATCATGCTGACTACGTAGTCGGTTTTGTCTTCCACATAATCAGTGACCTTGAGAAAAGGATAGGTGGTGATGGAGACAAGACGTTCAATACCGGAGTGGATAAAGGTGGGTTTGGTGCCGGTTGCGAGTGAGATGAGGGAGCAGGTAACCAGTACGGCGAACAGGACAACCGGGCGGTTTTCGCTTATCTGGCGCGATAAGTTCAACGAATTGTTTTCCTATGCTACCCGGGTGCTGACCCTGTCAACGCGGGAGGTGTGTCGTAATGAAATCACATGTCATCCTCGGGGAAATACTTGAGTTCTTCCAGAAATTTTCCGGTGCCGAGTACCACAGAGGTCAGGGGGTCTTCGGCTACAGTAACATGCAGACCCGTTTCTTTAGCGAGAAGCTGATCGAGTCCACGCAGCAAGGCACCCCCACCAGCGAGTACCACACCGCGATCAACGATGTCTGCACTGAGTTCGGGTGGGGTACGCTCCAGGGTCTCGCGTACCGCAGCGACAATAGCGCTCACAGGTTCGCGCAGTGCCTCGCGGATTTCTTCGGAAGTAATGGTAATAATCTTGGGCAGGCCCATGACCTGGTCACGGCCCTTGACCTGCATTTCGAGTTCGTCTTTCAGGGGATAGGCAGAGCCGAGGGAAATTTTAATCTCTTCAGCAGTGCGCTCACCCACCATCATGTTGTAAGTGCGTTTGAGGTGCTGGATGATGGCCGAGTCCATCTCATCGCCCGCTACACGGTCGGATTTGGAGAAGACAATACCACCAAGAGAGATGACAGCGACTTCGGTAGTACCACCGCCGATGTCAACAATCATGCAACCCTGGGGCTCGTGTACGGGGAGACCTGCACCGATGGCAGCGGCCATGGGCTCTTCGATGATGAATACTTTTTTTGCACCGGCCTTCATGGCAGAGTCTTCCACAGCCTTACGTTCCACTGCAGTGATACCCGAGGGTACACTGATAGCAACGCGGGGCCAGGCAAGGCGACGGTGATTGTGCACTTTTTTAATGAAGTGGCTAAGCATAGCTTCGGCAATTTCAAAGTCGGCGATAACACCGTCTTTCATGGGGCGTATAGCGACAATATTACCGGGGGTCCGGCCAATCATGTTTTTTGCTTCTTCACCCACGGCACGGGGCCGGCCTGTGTTCTTGTTGATGGCCACCACAGAAGGCTCACTTACTACGATGCCCTGACCCTTGAGATAGACGAGGGTGTTGGCGGTACCGAGGTCAAT
>CALAXS010000770.1 GCA_937895305.1 uncultured bacterium | reverse complement strand
CTCATCAGAAAATTTCAGCCCCGAAGCCTTCTCCTGAACACTAATCACCGCGCCACTGATCATGCTGGTCAATAGCTGATGCAGGGAACCTTCGCCCAAGAGCTGAGCCATGACCTGCTCGGTGGTCGCTTCCTCCTGGCCCTGCTGCGCGCGGACGCGCTTTATAAGGCCATTGAGGTTTTCATTAAATTCCTGGGCGGTAACCACTTCATCATTTACGGTGATGAGCGGTGGGCTTTGGTCATCCCTACCCGCAGGTGAAGACGGCATCCCGAAAAAGAATGCCATGGGAATCCCGATGAATAGAAAAATTATGACACCAAAGACAACACGGTGTTTACGAATAAAGTCCTGCACTACAAAAACCTCCTCCATTCGCGTCAAAACAGGAACAGCCCGTAAAAACGCAGGGGAATGTCAAGAAAACGACTATAGAACTGGAAAAATGTACCATACAGACCAATAAGTGTGCAAACTGCTGTGGGAATTCAGGCGCTATTCAGTCTCTGCTGCCAGACGTGCTTTGGCCCTTTTATACAGTTCAGAGAGGGTGGCATCAGCAGGTAAGAGGGGCATGACCCGCTCCAGCAATGCTACTGCTTTGTCGTATTCAGCCCACTGAATCATGAGTTTGCTGTGACGCATCGCGTCCTGACGGGCATAATATTGCGCGTTCAGGTTATTCGGGTCAATTTCCAGAGACACTATAAAGCCGTCCAGGGACTTATGATTCCCCGGCATTGCCGTATAGTAATCCTGTACCGCAATAAGGTCCTGCTTTCGGGAGCGCGCACGCAGCGCAATGGCATCCCGCCAGGTCGAACTCAGGCTCCCCGCATCAATAAGAACCATGGGGCTGGTCACGTGGGGCACCAGCTGGGCAATCGTATCCGGTACTTGCCTGTTCCCCACCAGCTTGGGCGCTTCGAACTCGGCCCAGGGCAGGTCGTCGGACATGATTTTCCCACCCGCTGCATAGGCATCCAGCCCCGGCTTGTCCAGGATAAAGCAACTGATAATTTCGGTCGGGTCCCCGAGACCAACCTTATCCAGCGCATTTTTCAGGGTCGGGTTTTCCATATTTTTCAACAGCCCCGCAGGATCAATCTTCAAGGGTTCCTTGCTACCGATGAGGAACAAATCAGCATTCACAAACCAGCAGCTGTATTCAGGAAATACCTGCGTAAAGGTATAGACCAGTGAACGCACCACATCGGGATTGAGGCTGTGCATGGGTACCCACTGCGAGACCATCCCTTTCGGCTTGAGGTGATCCCGGCAGAGTTCGTAATAATCACGGGTGTAGAAGGTGGATACCCCGGCCATGGCCAGCGGCATGGGCTCGAAGGTGATAAAGTCATATTTTTTATCCGTCGTGAGGAGATAGTTACGTCCATCGTCAATATGGAATTTCACCTTCGGATTTTTGATGACCCCCAGATTGTCGTTGGAAAAAAAGTGTGCCGCCTCAAGGACATCGGGTGATATTTCTACCGCATCAATTTGGTTAAACTCACTCAGGGCCAGGGTGCCACAGGTAATCCCGGAGCCGAAGCACATGAAGAGTACATCGCGCACATCGCGATCAAAGACCAGCGGTAGCACCCCTTGAAGGCGGTTCATCTTCACCCCCTTCTCGATGGAAGTCGTCGCCTGAACCCGGTTGATCCAGAGGACGCGGTCTGCACCTTCTTCGCCTTTCAAGGGTTGGGACACGGCAACCGTGCCCTCTACTCCTTCTTTATAATGAATGACTTCCTGATGCTCCGGGTTGATATACCCCAGGTTGAGGGATTGGCTCACATCTTCAGGAACCCGTTGCCAGGCGAAGTACAGGGAGCAAATCGTGATGAGACTGAAGCCGGCCTTCCAGTAGAAACGCTCTGGACGAACACCCCAACAGACGATACCACCCCCGGCAATCAACAAGGAGGACAATGCAATGAGTCCCCAGTGGCTTCCCAGCATGGGCAGGAAGAAATACCCCCCTGCGATAGCGCCCAGCACCCCGCCAAGGGTATTGGCTGCGTAGAGGGTGCCAATATCCCGGCCCAGTCGGGCACTGACCCCGCTGGCCGCTTTGACCACGAGGGGAAAGGTCATGCCAAAGAAAAAGGTAGCCGGAAACAGGGCGATAAAAGCGAGGGTGAATTTGCCCTGGATAACGGTTTCCCAGTCACCCCGCAGTCCCATTATCTTCTCGGGCATACCCGCAATATAAATGAGGACAAAGAGTCCCGCTACACCGGTAAGCATAAGTACACCGCCGAGTTTTGAAGTGGGGTGTTTGATACGATCCGCAAGCGCAGAGGCAACGGCACTACCCAGGACAATACCCAGCAGCATGGTGGTGAGCATGGTGGTGTAGGCATAGGTCGTGCCGAGAAACACAATGGTCAGAAGTCGGGTCCAGATGACTTCCATGGACAGGGCTGCAAACCCGGAGAGGGTGAAGGCAAAGAGGGGTAAATAAAAGTACATGCTGCCTTCATGGGTCGCTTCGGTGCTTGCCGCAGCGGTCTGTGTCTTGGGTTGTGCTGCCTGGACAGACGTACGCCCCAGGAGGAGGGCCAATACACCCACCAGAACATTTGCACCCGCGCCCATGAGCGTGGTGGTCGTGTACCCATAGATCTGAATCAGATAAAACCCGGTAATAAAACAACCACAAACGGCCCCCAGGGTATTGAGTGTATAGAGGGCACCAATGCGCAGGCCGCGAAAGTTGTTGGTGCTACCGACAAACTTGGCGAGCAGGGGCAGGGTCGCGCCCATGAGGGTAACGGGGACAATGAGAATGGTCAGCGCAAGTAATCCGCGCAATACGATTCCCGTGAACCGATCCAGCTCCAGGGCTTTCAGGACAGCAACCGGGTAGGCCTCGCCCCAGGTTACGGTGACGATGAAGAAGATGGCCCACAGGCCGATGATAATCTCGAAAATACCGTAGAGGCGAAGGGGGCGTTCAGTACGATCTGCAAGACGGCCTCCCCACCAGCTCCCTACACCCAGGCCCAGAAAAAAGATAGACAGGACGGTACTGACCGCATAGGACGTGGTGCCAAAAAGAAGGACGAGCTTTCGGGTCCAGACCACCTGATACAGGAGCCCGCAGGCACCGGACACGAAGAAAAAGCCCAATACCAACAGCAACATAGTCAGGGCACGCAAGAGCCCCCCCCCATGCATGTCCTGTGTTGTAGATGGTGATGCCACCTGCTGTTCTGCCATAAACCCGGCCCTTATTCTGCACTTCCCTGAAAGGGGATTACCCTAACGGAAGCAGCACACTCAATACCAGTTTCAGTCGATGGGGTCAAAAGATGCCACTAACATTGTCATTCTCGCGGATGTTCACTAATTCACGGACAAAATCAGAATAATAAAAGTAACTAAATCTTTGTCACCCCTGCGAAAGCAGGGGTCTCCCCAACGGTATCCCAGCCCACAGTCGGAGCGCACAACGGACACAGTCCTTTGATGTCATCCTCGCGAACGCGGGGATCCAGGTATGCTATCAGGCATCGTTGCAGGGTTTACATGGATTCCCGTTTTCACAGTTAGGATGACGATGTGTGTGATGTTTTAAGATGTTGTGTAAATTATGTCAGCGACATCATCAATCTTCGCGTCATTGCGCGTCACGCTCGGAGCGTGACGCCAACGTGGCAATCTTCCATGAGAAGGCTATGTCAAATTGCAAGCTGACGTGGCAGCT
>CALAXS010000769.1 GCA_937895305.1 uncultured bacterium | reverse complement strand
AGGTCCCCGTCTGCACGGGGACGATGTTTTTATATTTCCCGTTTCGCGGTAACAACAATTGGAGAGTTATTCAGTTGCATTGATTTTTGTCAACGAATTAGTGAACATTTGTCATTCCCGCGGAGGCGGGAATCTCCGCGTCAACATGCTTAACCCACATCGGGACTGAAAGCGTAGTATTACCAGTCTAACGCGCCAGTTTTCCGGGGCAGCGATCCGGGATATGCGTTACCAAGCAGAGCTTGGGAACGAGGAAAACGAGGGGCAATTGAGCGTCGTTACTGTGACTGTTTAGTCGTCTGGGCCAAGCCAAATTGCCGCGCCTCGTTACACTCGGCTCGCAATGACGTGGTGGATTGGGGTCGTTGCTTCGGCTGGGAGTTGGGATACCGTTGGGGGGATTCCCAATCAAGTTGGGAATGACAGGGAGGGCGTTGGGAATTGACAGGTGGGGTGAATTCGCAGGATGGATGAGAAGGAGTGGCATGCCCTTTGTCCGTTTTATAAGCCTATGCTATACTTCCGGTTGTAGCTTAGGAACTTCATTCTCAACCTATTCAGGTACTTATGACTCTTGATGATATTTATACCGACTGGTTCAATCGTATTGATAATGATCTGTCGTATCTGCTGACGTGTTTCCAGGAGGTACTGGTTGAGCTGGGCGAAGATTATCTCGCTAATCTGCTACCAGTGGACAGTGGCGAGGCACGTGCGCTGGCCGCTACTGTAGTGCCCACGGAAGGCCCGATTGACCGGGCATTGCAGGTTCACTCCATTGTTTTTCAGCTATTGAATCTGGTGGAGGAGAATGCGGCCATTCAGGCGCGTCGTTTTCGGGTGGCGAAGTTGGGCCATCTGGATGAGCCGGGGTTGTGGAGTTTTTACCTGCGTCAGTTTCGTGATGCGGGTATACCGGAAGAAGAAATTGTGGCGCATCTTCGGGAAGTGATGGTGGAAGTGGTCCTCACAGCACACCCGACTGAAGCAAAACGTCCCGTAGTGTTACGTCAGCACCGTGCGCTGTTTGAAGAACTGGTGAAACGTGAGAATCCCATCTGGACCAAACGTGAGCAGCGTTTGCTTCGTGAGCGTATCAAGACCCAGCTTGAACGGCTGTGGCGTACAGGGGAGATGTACCTGTACAAGCCGGATGTCTATTCTGAGCTGGAAAATATGCTGGATTATTTCCGGCAGGTATTTCCCCGGGTGTTACCCATCATTGATGAACGACTTCGTGAGGCCTGGAAAGAGTGTGGCTTTACGCCGGCTTTGCTGGAGAATGCTTCGGCCTTGCCAAAACTTCGTTTTGGAAACTGGGTAGGTGGAGACCGGGACGGTCACCCATTTGTTACGGCAGAAGTCACGCATAAGACCTTGAATCGTTTGCGGGATAATGCACTGGATCTTCTCGCAGAACTCCTGGACAATCTCTTTGAAAAACTGTCTCTGCTGGATTTGTTACAGCGTGCCCCTACCATGCTGGATGAGGCGATAGAGGTGGCTATGGTGCAGGTGGGGGAGGGTGCAGATGAAATGTGTGCGGCAAGTCCCAATGAGCCGTGGCGTCAGTTTATCAATCTTATAGAAGCGCGTTTGCCGCAGCAGTCCTGTACCGCGGCTGTACCTTATGAGACCCCGGCCGCATTGCGTGCTGATCTCGTGGTGTTGCGGGAGTCCTTGAAGGAAATTGGTGCTCATCGCCTGGTGGAGGAAGATGTGAATCCGGTGCTGCGTTCGCTGGATGTATTTGGGTTCCATACGGCCACATTGGATATACGGCAGAATAGCGATTTTCATGAGCAAGCCCTGATTCAGCTGCTGGAAGCGGCCGGGATGGCGGAGGCGGAACACTACGCAGATTGGGATGAAGAAGCACGTCGTGCTTTTTTGACCCGTGAACTGGAATCGCCACGTCCGCTCGCGCCTACGGGGATGCAGTTGGGGGATGAGGCAGAGGCTGCGGTGGAGACCCTGTATGTACTGTCCATGTATCGTGAGCAGTACGGTACAGCGGGCTTGGGTGCATATATCGTAAGTATGACTCGTGACCTTTCAGACTTGCTGGTGGTTTATGTGTTGGCCCGTGAAGCGGGTCTGGTCCATCCGGTTGGTGATGGGATGGCGTGTGATATTGCAGTCGTGCCGTTGTTTGAAACGGTGGATGACTTGCAGAACAGCCCCCGGATTATGGATGGATTTCTGGCCCATCCGGTAACCTGCAACAGCCTAAAGTTACAGGGGGAGCGGCCGATTCAGCAGGTTATGATGGGGTACTCGGATTCCAATAAGGATGCGGGTATTCTTGCGAGTCAATGGTATGTCCATTGTGCGCAGGAGAACCTGGCAGCGACCGCGAAGAACCATGGCGTGGAAATTTTGTTTTTCCATGGCCGTGGCGGTACCTCCAGTCGTGGTGCGGGACCGACTCATCGCTTTATGGAGGCGTTACCCCATGCTTCACTCATGGGGGCTTTTCGCCTGACCGAGCAAGGTGAATCCATAAGTCAGAAGTATGGCAACCCGGCAACAGCGGTGTATAACCTGGAAATGCTGATTGCGGGGGTGACGGCCTATAAGCTGTATCATAACCGCGCACAGGTGCAGAAATCGGCTATCGAGACGCTGGGCGAGATGTTGGCGAAATACTCGAGCGATGCCTATAAGGCGCTTCTGGAAGCGGATGGCTTTCTGGAGTTCTGGGCACAGGCAACACCCATTGACGCATTGGAACATTCGTTCATCGGGTCACGTCCGGCACGCCGTACCGGGAAGCGTACCCTGGCGGATTTGCGGGCAATACCCTGGGTATTCAGCTGGTCACAGGCCCGGTATTACTTGCCGGGTTGGTATGGTATCGGGTCTGCACTGGAGCGGTTGGAGCAAGCGGAGCCGGAGTCTTTTGCGCGTCTTCAAAAAGAGATTTATGATTGGCCTTTCTTGCGGTATGTGTTGAATAACGCAGAGACCAGTCAGGCATCAGCGGATCTGGATCTCATGTGGGCGTATGCACAGTTGGTGGAGGATGTCAAAGTGCGCAAGCGGATTTATGACATCATCGCACTGGAGTGGGATCGTACAGAAAACATGATCAACAAGGTCTTTGGCAAGCCCAGGGCTGAGCGCCGTCCGCGCATGATGAAAACCCTGCAAATGCGTGATCAGGGGCTTCGCGCACTGCATGAAAACCAGATTGAATTGTTGAAGCAGTGGCGGTCCGCTCAGGCATCAGAAGATACGGAACAGATTTCCAGATTACTGCCTTCGGTGTTGTTGGCCATCAATGCTGTCAGTAGCGGTTTACGCACCACGGGCTAAGGCGATACCCAGTTCGCATGGATTTACTTTTGTGGTGTATGGGCAGTATGATGCTGTGATGTAGGGGCAAAGATCCAGGGAGTAGGTAGTACGATGAACTTTAGTGCAAAGTGTTTTCTGCTCTTCTTGCTCATTATCCATTGTGTTTCGGCACAGGCGTGGCGCTCCACCTTATATCCGGAAAACTGGACCCCCGACGCTACCTATACTTCGGGTCGTTTTTTGCATGATGTCTCCTATGCCGGCTATCACCGGGGGGAGCTGCCCATACCAACGCGTGCGGGTGCGCCTGTTTTTGATGTGGTGAAGGACTTTGCCGCGGATGCCACGGGGGGCAGTGATACCACGGCAGCAATTCAAGCGGCCATTGACGCTGCAGCTGTGGCAGGTGGCGGTATCGTTTATCTTCCAGCCGGATTGTATCGTTGCGATGGCAAGCTGGATGTGACAGCTAGTAATACTCTTATCCGGGGTGCAGGGCGGGGTGCTACGAAAATTTATTTCACGAAGTTCGATGCCATGGCGTACAAGGCGCATATCCAGTTTCGGGGGCCGCTGCAACAGGGTGCAGATGTGTTGCTGGCGGAGGCTGGCGAGAACCGGGCATTCACGGTGAAGGTGGATGACGCGTCGTCCTTTGGAGTGGGGGACCGGGTCGCTCTGGGTTGGTTCATCACGGATGCGTTTGTGGAAGAGCACAAGATGACGGGCACCTGGGTGACCTTTAACGGGAAGTGGAAGCCTTTCATCAGGCGCGCTATTACAGCCATCGATACAACCGTCACGCCCCATAGCATTACGTTTGATATTCCATTGCGCTATCCTGCGAAGTTACGAGACACGCCCAGTATCCGTCTGGAGACGGGCTATATCCGCGAATGCGGTATCGAGCATCTTTCCATCGCGAATGCGGTGGCCTATGACGATGCATGGTCCCAGAATCAGGTGGCAGCCATCGATTTCACCAATGCCATGGATTGCTGGGTACAGGCCATCGATTCATTTGATTCACCCTATGGCCCGGCCAGCTATTTTCACCTTCAGAGCAAGGGCATTGTGATTGAGGGATCCAACCGAATCACGGTTGCGGATTGCAGCATGGATTACGCACAAAATCGGGGGGGAAGCGGGAATGGGTACCTCTTCGAGATTACACGGTGTAATGAAGTGTTGATCCGGGATTGTTCGGGTAAGAATGGTCGCCATAATTTTATTCAGAATTGGGATTTCGGGACCAGCGGTTGTGTTTTTTTACGCTGCTACAGTCGCGGCAGTACCAACATGCTCAGTAAAGACATTCCTTTTGGCCTGCCTGCCTATTGTGAGTACCATCACTCTATCGCCACGGCGTGTCTGGTGGATTCCTGTGAACTGGACGATGGATGGTATGGGGGCAATCGTAATGACTGGAGTTCTGGCGCGGGGCATTCGGTCACCCAGTCGGTCTATTGGAATACGTCGGGCAAGGGTGAGATACGATCCTGGCAGTACGGCATGGGCTACATCATTGGTACAGGGCCCCAGCTGTCTGTGAATGTGTTGATGATAGGGGATTCTGCACGGGGCACCGAACCAGTAGATTACCGCGAAGGGACCGATATTGGTGGGAATCTGGAGCCAGCATCGCTCTATGAATCCCAGTTGGCACGTCGCCTGGCCTTGTTATCGACCCCGAATACGCCAGCAGACATCCATTCTGCTGATCTGAACCGGGATCACAGTATAGATCTTGCGGAGTTGCTACGGTTGATTCAGCTCTTTAATGGTCAAGGCTTGAGTTGTGACTCACAGAGTGAAGACGGGTACCAGGTGGGGGACGGGGGTGGTCATGGGTGCTCGCCGCATGATAGTGATGCACTTCAGACAGATTGGCGAATCAGTATGTCAGAATTGTTACGGGCCATTCAGTTCTACAACGATGGCTGTTATGCCCCCTGTGATACGAAGACCTCAACAACAGAAGATGGTTTCTGTCTGTGTACACTGTAGCTGTCGCTTGCAGATTCTAGATGAATGTATGCTTGCGTTTGCTGAGGCCAGCCAGCATAAACACGATCGCTATCAGTCCCAAGAGGAGGGCATCACCAGAGCCGGGTCCAGGGGGCGTTGCACCAGCGCTTAACACGATACCCGTGCATTCCAGGGGTGGGTCGGGGAGATCAACCACCGTAGCTTCATAGGCACCCATGTCGACCCCTGCGTCTTGTGGCCGGGGGATACCCAGAATATCCGCTAATGGAGCGCCTTCTTCTGTGGCAGCATTAATATTAGGTGAATCGGGTTTCAGGCTGTAATCCCGATTGTCCATATCTGTGAAGCGGGGTTCTTCGGCAATGTTGTTGGGGCCGGGGTCGCTTCCCCCTACATTGCACCAGCGGATACCTGTGACACTACTCACATTCCCAATCCACTCTTCAGAGTTGTACCAGATGACACTGTTCAGGACATCTGTGGTGGACTCGTTATTGAAGAAAGCGCCACCGTCCCCATCGCTCGTGTTAGCAACGATGCTACAGTTGACTCCTGTAAAAATAGCGTTGAGATTGGAAATTGCCCCTCCACCTGTGGTGGCATGATTCTCGCCGAATACGGAGTTGATGACCAGCACATCGGCAGTGTTGTTATTGAAGAGGGCCCCACCGAATGCCAGGGCATCGTTAAGGAGAAATTCAGAGGCCTTGATAACGGGGTTCGCGCTTTCGTTGAAGATTGCCCCCCCGTTATTGGCTTCGTTTCGATCGAAGATACAGTTTTCGATGACAGGATTGGAATCTCCATTATTGAAGATTGCGCCACCCGCTTCGCCTGCTGTATTGATACTGAAACGGCAGCCCATGAGCGTGGGGGAGGAATCGGTATTGGCCATACCCCCACCACTTTGGTCTGCATTGTTATTGGTGAAAACACAATCGGTGAGTAGGGGGGCTGCACCGTTCACATTGAGCATCCCTGCTCCAAATCCGGTGGTGCCGTTGGATTGCGTGGCAGTGTTGCTGGTGAATACACAATCGGTGATGACGGGGGATACACCGATGTTGGTCATGCCGACGCCATTGTCGCCCTGGCCGCCTTGAATGGTAAAGCCGTCCATGATGGTGTTGTTTGTGCCGAACACGACTGTCTCAGCCGGGGCACCACTGTCGGATGTGGAACCATCAATGACAGTGACATTGGCCAGGGGGGCGCGCTGTATTCGCTGGTTCTCAGTACCGTCGAATCCACCATAGATATTGACCGTGGGGCGTAACTGAATTGCACCGCCATTGAGTCTGTTTTCGTCATAGGTGCCGCCAGCGACCCATACGTCCCCACCAAAGTTGATGCGGGCTGCTTCAATACCATCTGCCAGGGTAGTGTATGCGGTGGCCCAGGAACTCCCGTTTTCCGTTCCAGAGTCATTGGCCTGGTCCACATAGATGACATCACCCGGATCTGCATAGACGGGTATGGCTACGAAAGTGGCCAGGACCATAGTCGTAGCGATAACGAAATAGATTCGTGCATTAATGAGGCAACTCACGCGATGAAACTCCCTTGCTCTGTCTCTGACAGGTCAAGTATTGCATATTTCAGTGTTCTACCGCTAGCAGCCCGTTGCAAAAGTCTTCCGCTTTAGTTCTTGACAGATCGTGATACGT
>CALAXS010000768.1 GCA_937895305.1 uncultured bacterium | reverse complement strand
GGGGTCTCCCCGTCGCCATGCTTAACCAGGGCCGGGTGCAAAGGCGTAGTATTACCAGTCGAATGCGCCCGTTTTCCGAGGCAGGAGCCTCGGTGTATGCATTCCCAAGGTGCGGAGCCGCACACGCAACACGCTTGGGAACGAGGGGGGAAACTAAAACTTGCCGTAGGTGACGGAGGGAAGTTCCATGGCTTCGATGCTCTCGGGGAGGGGGAAACGGTCCACGGTGATACGTTGACCATCGATGGATTTCAGCGGGAAACCCGTCCAGCCGTCGGGGGTTTTGATGCGGACGTAGGCTTGGATGTCGTCGGTGGGGGGAGTGAAAAGATCAGGGGCGGGTGTATCAACTTCGAAGGTGTATTCGTCGATGCGGGTGATACTACCGGACCAATGATCTCCTTCAACACTTAAAGGAGTAAAGTCTCGCTTCAATGCTTGCGCACCAAGAGTCATATACTCAACTGTTTGTATGCCCTTTAACTTCATACAGAGAAAGTCGCCTTTAAAATAAACTCTGCCCCAGCGCACGGCTCTGTCAATATTATTCATTATTAAATAGTTAAAACCATTCGCGCCCTCAATTACAAACACTTCGGAATTAGGACCACCATCGTGTCCAACAAGAGGTTTAAAGATTTTTCTAATTTCAATTTCGTCACTTCCTGAACTTGATTCGTGAACAGCGATAAACGTACTCCTCAAATCCTCCCCCTTTCTTACGGCATCCACATAGCGAACACGTCGACCTGCTTCTTCCAAGCTACGTTGGCCGGGACCATTGGACGCTTCGATAGTCATGCTCTGGTCTGTGAAGAGGGTGAGTCGATATTGTTTATCCGGCTGGGACCAGGTGGCTTGAACGGTGTTGCCTGTGGGCGTGGCGGTCCTCACATCGCGTAGCCCAAAAATATCTTCCGCCTTGAGGCTGTTGCCCGTATTCGGCAGGGGGGCTTCTTCGGGCATGTCGATGCCGGTGAAGGTGAGGGTTCCATCGGGCGTGTCACTGGTGGCGAGGTCGGAGAAAACACGGTAGCGGTGTTCGCTACCGCCTTTGACGGTGAAGATGTCGATGGCGACAGAGTCGTGTTCGTTAATTTTCAGGAGGATGACCCTACGTCGATATTCCGTGCATTGGGGGTAGGCATCGGAGGAAGCCTCGATGACGGAAGCCATGGGGCTGGTGGCCATGAAATGGAACTCGGGATTGCGCCCGGTGAATTGTTGGTCTTCGCCATCTACGATGACGAGGTTGTGGGACTGGGTGCTCTTGATCCATTTATTGACGGGCATATCGCCCACGTAGCCGAGATCACCGAGGAGGTTATGCCCCCCATCGTTGTAGAAAAGGGCCAGGTTGTCGTAGTGGCGGTGTCCACCTTCAGGATTAAGGACCATGGTGAGGGTGCTGGCTTCGGGGCCTTGGCCATGGCGGAGAATGGCGGTTTGCCAGGCGGGGTAGTACAACTCGGATGCAGGGAGGCCTGTATCCTTTTTTATATCTTCATCGCTGAGATTAAAGATGGCGTATTCGCTGGTGGCGTTGGGATACAGGGTGGGAATAACGCCGCTATAGTATTCAGGGTAGCGGCGGAGACCCCGCTGCAGGATGTGGAGCGAGGGCTTGTTACCTACATGGGTATCGCTGAGGGGGAGGTAGGTGCCGTCGGGCAGGAGGGTGTCGAGCACGGAGCGATACATCATGCGCAGTTGGGTATCGGTCTTGTACAGGTCAACCGTGCCTTCGCGATGGCTATAGTGATCGGGCCAGGTGTAGCCGTGGAGGGTTTCAGGTAGCACCAGTAACTGGCTGAGGTACATGTTGGTGTAGGAGGGGGATTCGGTACTGAAGCCGTCGTGGAGAAAAGAAGCATCGCGCACACATTCGTAGCCCTTCAGCGCGGTTTCAATATATTCGGGGAGACCAAGGGCTTTACCGATGAAGGCCATGGCATTGTAGATACGGGGTGCCTTGTTGTTTTGGTTATTCGCTTCGCCTGCGCCCCCCGCATAGGGCTCGGCAGACATGATGTATTCGAGAAGGAGGTCGCGCTCTACGGTGCGGATGGATGCTGCGTCCCAGACGGGGGTACCATCGGCATGGGTCGCGTTGCGGGTGAGGTCGTAGGCATGGGCAAAGTGACCGAGGGCACTGATTGCGTCGGTGCTGGGGTGAACGCGCCCCGCGCCCCAGTAGGTCTGCATCATCCGTGCCTTGTCGAGGGTGTCGTTGTTAAAGACTTCTTCGGCGAGGTGGCGTTTCCATTCGAGGGGGAGTGACTTGTCGTGCCAGGCGGCATACATGGGGTCGCAATCGGCATAGGTGTCCCAGTAATCACGATAGGGCCAGTTGCGGTAACACTGTGCATAGCGCACGAGGATAGCGCGGGTCGTTTCCGCATAGCGCACATCCCCGGTAAATAGATAGGCAAAGCCCAGGGACCGGGCTGCACCGTACATGAACTTAATTTTGCTCTCGTTGAGGATACCGGAAAAGGAAACGTGGATGGGGTGGCCTACCCAGTGCCAGGCGAGCTTGCCGCTCCGGTCATCGGGATTGGCCCGTTCCGCATCGTTGAGGTAGTACGATATTTTGTACCCGGTACGGGGCAGGATGAGGTCCTGGGTTTCGGGATAATCGGGGTGTGGAAATACCTGGTCACATTTTTGGCAGCTGAAGGTATCGGGGTTGGTCCAGGACCATTTGATGAGAGCGTGTCCAACGGCCTCCTGGCTTTTATCACCGACACAGGCCGGGCAGGTAAAGCCATAGGCATGGGATGGGGCCTCGGTGGGGAGCATGTGTTCAATCCAGGCCTGGTCTTTTTCGATGAGCTGATTGGCAAGATAGACCTGGTTGTCGAGCCAGCCTTTGGCCCAGTCCCGGGTGGCGATATTTTCTTTTGCACGGGCGAGGGCTTCGGGACTGATGAGGGCCGGGTGAATGACCTGCGCCCTTTCGAGGAGGGCATCTTTACGGGACTCGATAACTTCGCGAAAGGAAGTTTCGGCCAGGGAGGGGCCTTTCTCCTGCCATGGCAAAAGACCCGCACCGCGGGTGACCGCGTGGACGTATTCGGCTTTGCGGTCCGTTTCCTGCGCCATCGCAGCATGGCTCAGCAGGATACAACCTGTGAGTAGACAGGTTATGTTTCGCATATTCATGAATAATGG
>CALAXS010000767.1 GCA_937895305.1 uncultured bacterium | reverse complement strand
AAGGGCAGCGCGATGAGGCCGCCCACCATGGAGGCCTTCACGTCCATGAATCGGGCAAAGAGGACCATGGGCGGTCCGACAATGCATTGCCAGGAGATGACGTTGAATATCATGAAGTAGATGAAGCGCCGTCCGCCAACCTCGATATCCATAAAGGATTTAATAAAATTTCTGGGCAAGAGTACGGACTCCAAAAAGGGAATTAAGAATGGAACACAGATTACACGATTAAAGCGAGAGAACGCACTAGTTTTCGATTCAGATTGTGGTCATGTATGCATTCCCACGCAGAGCACGGGAACGAGGGGAAAAGAGAGTGTCAGGACGAAAAAGCCCACTGGTTCCCATGCTCTGCGTGGGAAACTGGGCGTTCTTCAAGTGAATAATACTAACAGCAGAATCTCGTTTTGCCAGATTTGCTCGGGGGTCTGGCGCTTGCGGATGAGGGTCATGACACCATCACGACCGCGCAACACTTCGGCACATTCTGGAAAGGCGTTGTAGTTCTTTGCAGGCATACCGGAACAATAGGCGCCAGCGCCTTCGATAGCCAGCACATCCCCCACTTTGGCCTCTGGAAAGTTACGAGGTAACAGCCCTTCGGGGTTGCCCGGCTCGGGTGTCAACACATCGCCACTTTCGCAGCAATGACCCACCACGAGGTAGTCTTTTTCCTGGCGCGTTTCCTCATCTTGCGATACCAGCACGAGGGGATGTTGTGCACCATACATACTAGGGCGAAGAATCTCGGTCATACCTGCATTCAGTTTGATAAAGTTATAGCCATCGGCTCCGGTATCCACCACATCCATAATGGTACTGAGCAACACGCCGGCATTCGCCACCAGGAAGGTACCGGGCTCTACTTCGAGATGAAGTTCGCGACCATGCTCGGCTGCGAAGGCCTTAAACTCTTCCTTGATCTTCGTGCCAATCGCCTGGACGTCTGCACTGACTTCATGATCCATACGGGCCACTTTGAAGCCACCGCCCAGACTTAGGGTGGTGACATCGGGAAATTGAGCGACGATGCTCAGGGATAGGGTTGCACACTGTACCCATGCACCGGGGTCGGATCCTGAGCCGATGTGGGTGTGCATACCAGTGATACGCAGGTTATGGCGTTCAGCCACCGCCAGCACTTCGGGGATATGCTCGTGCCAGATGCCGAAACTGGCTGAAGGACCGCCCACGTTGGTGCGATTGGAGTGACCGGAACCGAGGCCGGGATTGATACGCACGGAAATTTCAGTGCCCGGGAACAGTGCGCCATAAGCATTCAGTTGATTGATAGAGCAGGCATTGTAAAGCACGCCTGCATGGATGAGTTCTTTCAGGTTTACGGGGATTTCCTGTGCCGTGATCTGGATGTGACTGGCAGGCACACCAACACGCAGGGCACGTTGGGCCTCGTAGCCACTACTTGCATCAATATGGAGTCCTCGCGCTGTAAGTGTCTGAATGACGGCAGCGGTGGGTAGGGCCTTCATGGCGAAACGTGCTGTAAGACCGTAGGCGTTGGGGAAAGCAAGGACAGCATCGGCCTGACTTTCCAGGGTGGCCTGATCATATACAAATAGGGGTGTACCAAACTGCTGCTGGATTGAGCGCACTTCGTTTTCAGTTAAAAAGCTGAGGGAATCCATCTTTAATCATCCTTGGTCGGGTAGGCTTGGGAGCTGCGTAGTGTAGCAAATGCTCAACCAGGCATGCACTTTTCCACCTTGTCTATTGCGACCTTTGCAGTGGCTATGCTACCGTTTCTATCAAGGTCCTAAATCCTTGCCAGAAAAGGTGCTTACCGCTATGTCGTTGCGTCCGGTTATACCGCTAATCTTCCTGATACTATGTGTAAACCTATGCGCATTAGCAGAGGAAAGTGCTATGCCCGGTTTCGAGTATCGGGAAATGGACTATGCGGGGGGGCATTACATGGTGGTGCTGGTCGATGTTGGCCAGGTTGATCTGCGACTTTTTTGGAAAAATGACCAGGGGGAGGCCTATAAGCGTTTCCATACTGTGGCCCATGCACTGAAGGATAAGGATGAACAATTACGATTCGCCATGAATAGCGGGATATATGCGAAGGACTACACCCCGCTAGGACTCCATATCGAAGACGGTGAAATACTGGAACCCCTGAATTTAAAGGATGGAGGCGGCAACTTTTTTCTGAAACCCAATGGTGTCTTTTTCGTGGAAGACGCCAAAGCCGGTATCCTGGGCAGTGATGAATATGGACAGGCAAACAAGAAACCACAATTGGCTGTACAATCCGGCCCTATCCTGCTGGAAAAGGGCATAATGCATCCCCGTTTTTTGAAAGATTCCAAGAGCATCCACTTTCGCAATGGTGTTGGTGTGTTGGATGATGGACGTGCTGCCTTTGTGTTAAGTCGCTGGCCCGTTAATTTTTATCGCTTCGCATCGTTTTTCAAAGATGAACTGAAATGCCAGAATGCATTGTACCTTGATGGTTCATTGTCCGGGATTTATCTGCCCGAAGCCGGGCTGACTGTACAGGGGGATGATTATGTGGGGATGCTGGGTGTGGTCGTAAAGAAAGAGGAGAAATCGTAGGTGGCCAAAGCCAAGTCACAGTTTGTATGCCAGCAGTGCGGTACGGTGCATCCCCGGTGGGCAGGGAAATGTGCGGGCTGTGCAGAGTGGAATACGGTGGTGGAAGAAGTGGTCACCCTGGAAGGGAGTCATGAGCGGCCCGCCATTATCAGTGGTGCTGTTCCTGTCCCGGTGACCGATGGGAGTCAAACCCCGCCCCCACGTTTATCCACGGGCATCAATGAGTTTAACCGTGTATTGGGTGGCGGGATAGTCGCGGGAAGTCTTACGTTGGTAGGGGGCGATCCGGGGATTGGTAAATCCACGCTCATGCTCCAGATTTCCCATCGTCTTGCAAAAGATGCGGGGCCCGTACTGTATGTATCGGGCGAGGAATCCTTTAACCAAGCGCAAATTCGGGCAGAACGCCTGGGTACTTTGCACGATAATCTGTTCATGTTGACCGAGACTTCCATATCGGAAATTGAGAAACATATACGGGCAAACCCCTATGCTTTTGTCGTGATAGACTCCATTCAGTCGGTGTATTCCTCTGACATTTCTGCTGTACCGGGCAGTGTGAGTCAGGTCCGGGAATGTGCAAATGCCTTCCTCCGCCTGGCCAAGGGGAACAACATTCCTATCTTTCTGGTGGGGCATGTGACCAAGGATGGGAGCATTGCCGGACCGCGCATGCTGGAACACCTGGTGGATTGTGTCTTATACTTCGAGGGTGAAGGCCGTCAGGCGTTACGCATATTACGGGCCAACAAGAACCGTTTTGGCTCAACCAATGAAATTGGTGTCTTTGAGATGCGTGATGTGGGGCTGGTAGAAGTTGAAAATCCGAGTGCCTTGTTCTTGAATGAACGACCTGCCGGCGTCAGTGGCTCTGTGGTAATTCCGAGTATTGAAGGAACACGGCCCTTGTTGGTGGAAGTGCAAGCCTTGGTAGGTGATTCTCATGCGGGTTCGCCACGCAGAACGGTAACGGGAATCAACCCGAACCGGATTAGTTTGTTGCTGGCAGTATTAGAGAAACGGGCTGGACTGCATTTTGCGGACAGGGATGTGTTTGTAAATGTAGCAGGCGGTGTTCGGCTGGATGAGCCTGCGGCAGATTTGGCGGTAGCCCTGGCACTGGTTTCGAGTTTTCGTGAAGTGCCTGCGCCGGAATTGATGATTGCTTTTGGTGAGGTTGGACTTGCGGGTGAAGTACGTGCTGTGGATATGGCGCGTGCACGTGTAGCGGAGGCAGCGAAGTTTGGTTTTAAAACGTGCATAATACCGAAGAACATTGCGGATGATGTAGATATTAAAGGAATTCAAAAATTTCCGGTTGCCTCTTTAGAAGATGCAATCGAAGCAGCAATGGAGACTTAAAAATGGCCAAGAGAAAAATTACCAGTGAAGAAGCTTTTTTGG
>CALAXS010000766.1 GCA_937895305.1 uncultured bacterium | reverse complement strand
ATCTTCTTCGAAGACATCGATCCACTCTTTTGCTTCTCCATCGTCATACACAACATTATTGGCGACATCCAACTGGTTTACCGTATATTCAGGGCCTTCCTGAACATGGAGGGTGATGTCCATCCCTCTGCCGTTCGGGGTATACAGGATGTCGGTCTTGCTGATATCTGCTTCGAGGCGACCATAGTTCCCATATTCATCGAGAATGGTACGAAGGTCATGCTCAAATTTAGCTTCTTCATATTTACCGCCCAGAAACCATTTCTTGCGCTTGGTCGCCATGAGCTTCTTGATTTTTTTCTTGGACAGGGAATCGTTACCCGATACGGCAATACTATTGATGCGGGCTTTCTTTCCTTCGTTAATGTCATAAATGACCCGCACACGTGAAGGTCCGACTTTCTCGGCAATAATATCGACTTGTGTATTGGCAAAGCCTTTGGCTGCGTAGAGATCCAGGATGCTCTTTCGCTCTTCTCCAAATGCATCCGCAACGAAAGACTCCCCTTCTCTAAAGGTGATGACACCACGGATATTGCGGTCTTTAATCTTTTCGTTACCAATGATCTTGACTTCACCGATGACGCGCTTTTCTTCGAGGATGTAGGTAATGGCAACACCAGCACCCTCTACAGTTGAGTCTGCCTTTACATTGGTAAAGTAGCCCAGCTCGTAGAGACGGCGAATATCACGGGAGATAGCGCGTACATTCAGCGGTTGGCCTACCTGTACTTCCAGTTGTGATTCAACGACCTGTGCGCTTACGCGCTCCAGTCCCTGAAATTTAACCGCAGTGACCTGCTGTCCATTCTGGTTCTGTGCCCAAGCACTCTGCATGACTACCAACACAAACAGGACCGAGCCCATTACTATGCTTTTCAAGAGGTTACCCCTTCCGCTACAGACGTCGTCGGCTCGAAGACCAAGGCCTCCTCGTGTTCCGACGGTCTGACTTCAATATTAATACCTTCTGTCAGCCCACCCTTCAGCATTAACTCAGCCAAAGGATCTTCTATATACTGCTGTACTGCTCGCCGCAAAGGTCTTGCACCATATTCCTCATTGCTCCCAACACGAACCAGGAATTCCTTTGCAGCATCTGTCAACACCAAGTGTACGTCTTTTTCAGCTACGCGATCCACCATTTCGCCAACTTCTATATCCACGATCTGAAGCATCTCTTCTGTGGTGAGCCGGTGGAAGACAAGCGTTTCGTCTACACGATTCAGAAATTCGGGGTTAAAGACCTTTTTAGCCTCTTCCATAACCCGTTCCATCATCTTTTTATAGCGTTCATCCTCATTGTCCCGCTGGAATCCCATGGTAACATTTTTGCCTATACGGCGTGCACCCACGTTGCTGGTCATGACGATAATCGTATTTTTAAAGTCTACGCGACGTCCAGTGGAGTCGGTCATATGACCTTCCTCCAACACCTGAAGTAGAGAGTTAAACACATCCGGGTGTGCTTTTTCTATCTCGTCGAATAAAACTACAGAGTAGGGACGGCGACGAACCTGCTCGGTAAGCTGTCCGCCATCGTTATAGCCCACATAACCGGGAGGTGCCCCGGCGAGACGTGAAACGGAGAATTTTTCCATATATTCGGACATATCTATGGTGATGAGGGCCTCTTCATTACCGAAGAGGAACGCAGCTAAGGTCTTTGCCAACAAGGTCTTACCTACGCCTGTCGGACCCAGAAGAAGGAAAGAACCTACGGGACGGTTATGATTGCGCAAGCCTGCGCGGCTCCGCTGGATAGCGCGGGTAATCGCATCAATGGCCTCTTCCTGTCCAATAATACTTTTGTGCAGCTCGTCACGCATACGCAGCAGGCGCGCGGATTCTTTTTCTTCCAGTTTCGTCAGGGGCACCCCGGTCCACTTGGAAACGATATAGGCAATATCTTCTTCGTTGATAATTTGCTCGGCTGAATCGCGCTTGCGTTCCCACTCGCGTTTTTTCTCTTCTAGCTCAGCGGTGAGGGTATGTTCGTTATCGCGTAAGCCGGCCGCTTTTTCATATTCCTGTGAACGGATAGCCGCTTCTTTTTCGTGGGTAACTTTTTCGATTTCCAGCTTGATCTCTTTGAGTTCCAGTGGGCGGGTGGTTATCTGCAACCGTGCGCGACTGCCCGCTTCGTCTATTACATCCACAGCCTTATCGGGCAGGAAGCGATCGGTTATGTACTGGTTGGACAATTTTGCAGCGGCGACTACGGCTTCGTCGCTGAATTTCACCCTGTGATGGGCTTCATACTTGTCGCGCAATCCTTTAATAATTTCTATGGTCTGTTCCACCGAAGGTGCCTCCACAATAATGGTCTGGAAGCGACGGGCCAAGGCGGCATCTTTTTCGATGTGGCGACGGTATTCGTCCATGGTCGTGGCACCAATACATTGGAGTTCACCACGGGCCAGTGAGGGTTTGAGCATGTTGGCGGCATCAACGGCACCTTCTGCGGCACCGGCACCCACAATGGTGTGGAGCTCGTCAATGAACAGAATTACATTGTCGGCCCTTCGAATTTCTTTCATCACCGATTTAAGGCGCTCTTCGAATTGGCCACGGTACTTTGTTCCGGCGACTACCCCTGCCAGGTCCAGGGTCAGGACACGTCGTTTAAGCAAGAGGTCGGGCACGTCTCCGTTCACGATGGCCTGTGCCAGACCTTCGACGATAGCTGTTTTACCGACACCCGCTTCACCAATTAGTACAGGGTTATTTTTTGTACGACGACTCAAAACCTGGATAACGCGTTCAATTTCACTTTCGCGACCAATCACCGGGTCAAGTTTTTCGTCGCGCGCCAACTTGGTCAGGTCACGTCCAAAGGCATCCAGTGCGGGGGTCTGTGATTTTTTCCCGGCCTGTGCTTCTGGTGCTGTACTGCGCCCCTGATCGCCCAGAAGCCGAATAACTTCAGCTTGAATGCGACCCAGGTCGATTTTCATATCCTGCAATACTTTCGCTGCAATGCCTTCCCCTTCTTTGAGCAGGCCGAGGAGTATATGTTCTGTGCCGATATAACTATGATTGAAGCGACGTGCTTCTTCGACCGCAAGCTCGAGCACTTTTTTGGCGCGAGGCGTAAAGGGAATGTCTTCGCCAGTAATGGAAGAGGTTCCTGGCTGGACCTGCTGTTCGATTTCCATGGAGAGCGCTTCAATATCCACGCCCAGATTTTCCAATGCCCGGGCAGCAATGCCTTCGCTCTCACTGCACAGACCCAGAAGGATGTGCTCGGTACGCACATATTCACTTCCCAGTCGGGTGGCTTCATCACGTGCTGCACGTACTACATGCTTTGCACGCTCCGTGAATCGATCCCACATAGTATAAATTCCTTATGATCCATGGTGGTGCAGCTATTCTCTGCGCCAACCGTTATAAATTCTTCTTAACAACCCAAAGTCTTGATACGGTAAAGTCCCAAGTAACCGACAAGACACTTAATTCAATCGGGCACGAAATAAATCTGCCCGGTCGCTGGTCAAGGTCCAGGCATCACATGCCTCACCATGGGCCAGTGCCAAGTGAGCCCCTTGCGAGGCCAAAAATAACTGGTTCAGTTCTGCGAGCGAACATTTTGGCAACAAGCCTGTCTCTACACCCAGTCGAAGGGAGGACAACAGCGCCAGTCCTTCGCTAAAGCCTATCAGACGGGCACCCTGCGCTACACCTTCTGCACGCCCCACACGATCTTCCAAACCACGCAGTCCATCGCGTTGTTGAATCGCACGGGCTTCTTTCTCATCCGCCATGAGCTGTTCTGCGCCATGACGTACCTGAAATATAATCTCTTCTTCGGATACACCCAGACAACGCTGGTTCCGTAATAAAAATAAATCGCCGTGGGTATCTTTCACGGACCCGCCAATACCACCGTTCATATCACACAGTAAACTTTGCTCATTGCTGTGTTCCAGGAGAATATCGCTTCCCAAACCCTGTCCCAGATCACTGACCTGTAGGGGAGCACTTTCACCGCCGCCAGTGCAAACACCCTGTAGCAATATACCGTGCTCAATCAGAGCAGCTGCATGGCGCCCAATCTTGTCCCCCATACTGAGCGTAGGCAGATGGAGCAGTATAGCTACCTTCAGGCCTGTGCCCACACTTTCCAATTGGCTGGTTAGAAAACCGAGGGTGTCGTCGTAGGCAAAATCCAGTGTGGCAGACAGGGTGTCGTCCAATGCGGTGAGGCGGTTCCAGGCATCGTTCAGGTCCAGACCGGTTACGACGGTGCGGAGGGCAATATGGTCTGCCCCATTCACCATGATGCTCATGGTTTGGTCGTCGGAAACATAAACGCCGCGCGGGCCTTCTTCTTTCAGGAAACCCCTATCCAGAAGCCGTCGTTCTGCAAGAAATTGCCGCTCAAGGGGCGTTAATTCATCGAGGGGATAGTAGGTGCCCTTGGATAAAAGGTTCAATGCGTCCAGGGTGGCATGTATGCGTTCCTGTACCGAACTTAGCTCGTCGAGGGTACACCGCTCCGGGAAGGGTACATCCGCAAGAGCGCGAGACAATGTCAACTGGGACAGCAACACAGTGTCTGCGTCACTTCTTCCGCTTTCAACCCACGATGGGGCACGTTGTATGAAGGTATCGACCAGCATTGTCTTAATCCGCTCCCGTCACGACCGTACTCATGAGTCCATTTTCCAACTCACGAATTTCATCGCGCAACCTTGCAGCTTCTTCGTAGTTTTCGGCGCGCAACACACTGCGCAAGAGACCACGCTTGGCCTGTAAATCTGCCTGTAATTGGGCACGGGTATTGTCATGGGAAAGCACTTTGCCCTTATGTTTTGTTGCCTGGTGTGACGCATGCAATGCTGGACTTAGCTGGTCGCGGAAGGTATCGAAGCAGGTGGGACAGCCCACCTTGCCCAATTCCAGCGCACCACTGAGTAAAGCGCCACAATTGGGGCAGGCCCGTTGACTGCGTACTACTTCACGAACTATATGTTCAGCGGAGGGTTTCTTGGAGTCAGGTGCGGTAGGTGATAATTCAAAACCTGCGCCACTCTCGCTCTGGAGGCGACCCATACAGTCTACGCACAGGTGCTGTTCAGTCACCTGCCCGTCTACCACTTCCGCATAGCGGAGGGTCGCTAAATTCTTATGACATTTCTGACACAACATAATGCTCTTTTGCCTCTGCGTGAAGTATACCACCCCGGATCCCCGTAGTCCATTGACGGTGTATATACAAGGATGACTCGGACACCACTAGGGGTTATACTATGGACTTGCAACAGGCGGTATCCATTCACTATACAGATATGTACATGGAAAGCCATCGCGTTCATTAATAATTGTCATGGGAAAGAATAATGGGAAAACAAAATAAGCGTATTGATACTGGTACCGATCAGGGTTCGTTAACGGATAATCCCTTTGCGCAATTAGCGGGATTGAAGGGGGAGCTACCAAAGGATGCTGCCGCCCAGCCAAAGCCCATTGCGGAGATTATCAAGGAGTCGGATCTACCCAAGGCCTGGCGTGTAGCAAAGACCAGAAAGGGTGGTTGGCCTGTACGGGTAGAGAAGCGTGCGGCGGGGAAGGTGGTCACGGTGCTGGGGCCTGTCGCAGGCGACCGCAAAGCCTTGCTCAAGCACTTGCGTAAGCAATGCAGCGCAGGTGGACAAATCATTATAGACAAGATAGAAATTCAGGGTGATCACACAGACAAGATTAGCGCACTACTAGATACGCAGTAAAACCAAGCAACCGTAAAGGGGAAGAGCTTAACGCAGAGGCGCGGAGAACGCAGAGGGGGAAGGGAAATAAAATTCGAGAACAACAAACCCCACTCCACCTGCCTATCCTGTCATTCCCAACTTGATTGGGAATGACAGGAAGGACCGGAAATACATGTATGGTAAGAATTATTGCCCTCGTTCTCTATTGTCTGCCGTGCTACGGCCTCTGCGTTCTCTGCGCCTCTGCGTTAAGTATTGTCCTTCTTAGCGCTAATCTTCTTTTTTCTTGCGGCGACCCAGTCGTCGTTGGGTGCTGATACCCGCAGCGGTGAGCATGACCCACAGCCCCATGATGAGCCAGGTGCTGTATTCCGCTGGAATCACGGATGCCGCTTTTTCCTGCCAGCCCATTTCTATCCCCACTGCCATACCGGACAGGGTCATGAGCCATGCACCAATAACGGCGGTCATGAGGGTAAGTACGGGTTTTTCCAGGGAGAGTGCCAGTAGTCCACCGATGAGTGTG
>CALAXS010000765.1 GCA_937895305.1 uncultured bacterium | reverse complement strand
GACGGGAGTGTGGAATTCAGGGAAAAGGATCGCGCACAGTCGGCCATGATCAATGGGGGCTATTATGTGATAAATCGTGAAGTGTTGGATATGTTGTCTGAAGATGAATCCCAGGATTTCGAGTATGGA
Organism: uncultured bacterium; assembly: GCA_937895305.1. Taxonomy (GTDB): domain Bacteria; phylum Hydrogenedentota; class Hydrogenedentia; order Hydrogenedentales; family JAEUWI01; genus CALAXS01. The sequence continues at coordinate 6,110 of CALAXS010000765.1, read as the reverse complement.
CCGTTGGAAGATTTGAGTGATCAGGGTGCAGTGCGTATGTTACGTCATGAAGATTTCTGGCATTGCATGGATAACATACGGGACATGGAAGCATTGAACAAAATGTGGGCCGAGAATAAGGCACCCTGGAAAATCTGGAAATAGTGAGGTAGCGTAGCGTGAAGGTTTTACTTACAGGTAGTGAGGGGTATATTGGCGCGGTGATGCGTGATGTGCTGCTGAATGCAGGTCATGCGGTGACCGGGTTGGACACGGGCTTTTTCAAGGAGTGTGATTTTGGTGATGCTCCCACTGCAATCCCTGTGCTGGTGCGCGATGTGCGCTCGGTGAGCGAATCGGATTTTGAAGGCTTTGATGCAGTGATTCATTTGGCCGCATTGTCCAATGATCCACTGGGGAATCTGGAGCCGGGGTTGACGGAAGAAATCAATACACAGGGTTCCATTCGCGTGGCGGAAATGGCGAAGGCGGCGGGGGTGCGACGCTTCCTCTTTGCGTCGTCCTGTAGTCTCTATGGTCAAGGCGAGGCACTTGGCTTGACGGAGGAGGCGACGCCGAATCCACAAACACCGTATGCCCACTCGAAGATCGATTTTGAGCGTGCATTACATGCGTTGGCAGATGATTCCTTTTCGCCAACCTACATGCGAAATGCGACGGCCTTCGGGGTGTCGCCCCGATTGCGCTTTGATATCGTGGTGAATAATTTATGTGGCTGCGCGTGGACCACGGGCAAGATTGGCATGACCAGTGACGGCTCGCCGTGGCGACCTTTGGTGCATGTGCAGGATATCAGTCGTGCGTTTTTGTTGGCCCTGGAAGCCCCGCGTGATGTAATTCATGATGAGGCCTTCAATATCGGGTCTACGGCAAACAATATCCAGATACGTGATATTGCCTATAAGGTGCAGGCGCAGATGCCGGAGTGTGAAGTAACCTTTGGGAATAGCGATGGCGACACGCGTACCTATAATGTGGACTTCACAAAGATTGAGACCAGGCTGCCGGGTTGGAATACGACCGGGTACAGCATAGATCGATCCATCACAGAATTCCTGGAAGCCTTTGAGCAATTGCAGACGAAGGACGAAGATTTTAAGGGTCGTTTGTACACGCGCTTACGTCAGATTGAGCATTTGCAGAGCAGTGGTCTCATTGACAGCCAGTTGTATTGGAGTAAGGCGTGAGCACGAATTGCCTGTTTTGTGAATCGGAGAATCAGTCGCTGGTATTGCCACTGGGCCAGCAGCCACTGGCGAATTCCTATGTGCGCCCGGAACGGTTGGAAGCGACGGAACCTGTATATCCGCTGGATCTGTATGTGTGCCAGGACTGCGGGATGTGTCATATCGAGGTGGTCGCCACCTCGGAAGATATCTTTAGCGACTACGCTTATTTCTCTTCCTTCTCTACCACCTGGCTGGAACATGCGGCGCACTATGTCGAAAAGATCACAGCACGACTGGGCTTGGGTGCGGATAGTCATGTAGTGGAGATCGCATCGAACGATGGCTATCTCCTCCAGTTCATGAAAGAGCGTGGCATACCGTGTATGGGCGTAGAGCCTGCTGCGAATGTAGCGGAGGCTGCGGTGGTGAAGGGGATTCCGACCGAGGTGGCTTTCTGGGGTGTGGAAGCTGCGGCGCGGTTGAAGGCGGCGGGAAAGTCTGCGGATTTGATGATTGCGAATAACGTGCTGGCCCATGTGCCTACGTTGAACGATTTTGTTGCAGGGTTCAAGGTGTTGTTGAAGGCAGATGGTGTGGCGACCTTTGAGTTTCCTCACCTCATGGAACTGGTGAAGCATCGCCAGTTCGACACCATTTATCATGAGCACTTCAGTTATTACGCACTCTTTACGCTGGAGAAACTATTTGCCCACCATGGTATGACGGTCTTTGATGTGGAGCAGTTGCCCACCCATGGTGGATCGCTACGGATATATGTTCGTCATGCCGAGGATGAAGCCAAGGGGGTGACGGATGCGGTACGCGATCTGGTGCAGCAGGAGCTGAAGGCGGGGATGGATACGATTCCCTATTATGAAGCCTTTGCAGCATCAGTCGCCGGGGTGAAGACAGACTTTCTAAAGTTTCTGGCGGATGCGAAGGAGGCAGGGAAGACCGTGGCAGCCTATGGCGCTCCAGCCAAGGGCAACACCATGTTAAATTATTGCGGTGTGACGGCAGAGTCTATCGCTTTTACGCTGGATCGGAATCCACACAAACAGGGCTGCTACTTGCCGGGATCGCTAATTCCCATCTACGCCCCGGAACATGCGACAGCAGTGAAGCCGGATTATCTGGTTATACTGCCCTGGAACCTGAAATCTGAAATTATGGAGCAGATGGCGCATATCCGCGATTGGGGCGGGAAGTTTGTAGTGGCTATACCTGAACTTGAAATCATTGAATAGGGCAGTATGATTAATCTGTGTGCAGTTATAACGGCGTATAATCGTGCCGATTTTGTGGGCACGTGCATTCGCTCCATCTATGCGGATGTGGATGACACGCTACAGATACGCGTAGTGGTCATGGACAACGGGTCGTCGGATGATACGGCGGATGTGGCGAAGGCTGCCGGGGCAGAGGTATTGCGCACTGAGGATAATCGACACATTGTCGAAGTGATTAACCGGGGCTTTAAGGCGGCATATGAAGATCAAAGCTGCGAATATATTGTGGTGATGAATGAAGACACGGAATACACGCCTGGTTCGCTTCGTCGCCTGGTGGATGCCTGTGTGGCCAATCCGGATAGTGTGTTGACGGCGATGCAGTTGAATTATCGGGACCCGGAGAAGTTGGATGGGAATGCGTTGAATCATGTGCAGGCGACCCGTGCATTGGTGGAAGATGCCGTGATGGGGCGCCCTTTGAAGGATGTGTACGATGTACCAGCTATTATCGGCGCATGTATGATGGCGACGCGTAAAGCTTGGGAAGCCATAGGCGAATTTGATCCACTGTTTTGGTTTTACGGGGTGGATGATGATATTTGCACACGGGCACGGTGGCTGGGGTATCGCACCTTGCTGGTGCCGGGGTCACAGTTGCTCCATGCCCATGGCAAACTGAATGTGGAGTTGCGCGAGCCGGACACTGCTTCCGTTTTTCGCAAGTGGCGTCTGGAATTGCAGGCAGCATTCTTATTTTTACTGAAGTATCCGAATCACGGATTGCTGTATTGTGCGCTACGCGCAAGCTGGCGTGCATTCAAGGGGAGCCTTACGTGCCTGATGAAGGGCTGGCCCAGAGGTGCGGTGCATACCTGGGTGGTATGGGGAAGTTGTATGTTGCAATTGGGGAAAATTGCGGCAACACGTCGGAAGCATTACGATCCGGCAAAAAAGCTTCAGCAGGATTAGCGGGTCGGGTTTTCGTACCAGATCACGCCCAGATTTTCCTTCTCTTCGCAGGTGAGCAAGTCCAGATCACCATCACCATCTAAATCAATGAGTTCGATGCGGTCGAACTTGGTGCCTGCTACCCCCCCGATGTCGAAGGGCTGCCATTGTGGATTCTGTTTGGTGCCACTTTGACGGTAGCCCATAACACCGCGCAGGCCTTCGGCATGCTCACAGGTGAACACGATGTCATTGCGCCCGTCCAGATCGATGTCGTCTATAGCCACCCCTTTACCTGAGCCAGTGTCAGGTGGCATGGGGATAGTTTTTGATGTGGCCGTGTGCCCGTTCAGCGGGAAGGCGATAAGGTCATCGCCTTTTGCAGCGACGAGTGCCTGGATAGGGTCACCGGGTAGAAAAACACCGAGGGTCATAAACAGGTTTTCCCGCTCAGGCAAGAGATAGAAACTGGTGGTCCAGTTTACCTGCTTGTTCTGGATGCTGCTGATGCGGAAATCGATTAAACCGCACCAGGGTTCACGACGATTGGAGAGGATAAAACCCGTGAAGAGGCCCTGGTCGTTATGCCGGGGGATCATGCTCATGACCCAGCCGAGATCCCACAGAGGATGCCATTGCCATTGGTCCAGCGCATGGGGGTTTTCCGGAGCTTCGAACCAGCCCACAGCTGCGTTTTTGTTTTTACCCGCTGCAATAATGTCGACTCGCCCATCACGGTTGATGTCAGCAGCGAAGCCAAACATCCACTGTTGCATATACTTACTGGCAGGCAGGACTTCGGTGCGCCAGGAATCAGCGTCCCAGTAGTCACCTATTGATTTTGGTGCCCAATGGATATTGATAGTTTGGGTATTGCCCTCGCAGAAGCTGACCACATCGGGCTGTCCATCATTGTTGAGGTCGGCGGCGAAGGCATCTTCTACATTCTTCGCTTCCCCAACCGTAACCAAAGGCCAGGCCTGTTTTGCTTGTTCGGGGCCAGGATTGCGGTAGACCCGGACTACGCCGCCTTCTTCCCAGCCCGTCACGATGTCCTGAAGACCATCATGATCGACATCATAGAGGCGCACACCATCCGCACCTTGCGATGTGTTGTCAATACAATGGCGTTGCCAGGGTTCAGCCAACGCGATTGTGCTGACCATGAGGGCAAGCGCAAGCAGTAGGCGCATTAGAGCTTGGCCCCTTGCTTTTTGGCGATGGCATCCAGCTCTTCAATTTTAAATCGCACACTCATGATGTAGGGCATGGCGTCTTTGGTCCAGTGTCCATAGGTGGTGGTGTGGAATGTGCCGTCTGGGAAAAGCTCCAGACCGGGGTAGGCACAATCAGCGCCCTTGGTGTTGTCCATGAGTCGCACGCGATACTGCCCTTCACCGCCGCTATTGATGTCTTCGTAGTGGCCGACCCATCCGACCCAATCGCCCTTGGTATCACTCTGTCGTGTGGTGTCACGGAAGGTGATGAAAAGACGGCCATCGGCAGTGTAGCGTCCAATGTGGCGGTCACCTGTGAGGGCTGCTGACATTTCTTTGGGCTCGGACCAGGTCACACCTTCATCATTGGAAGTGATGACCATGGAATTGTATTTGCGACTGTTTTCGCGCAGGAGCAAAGCGATTTGATTGCCATCGGGGGAGCGGATGACGCCCGGCTCACAGGGGTGTGCAAATTTATGCGTAGCGATTGTGGTAGGTTCAGACCAGGTCAGCCCGCCGTCTTTACTGCGAATCTGATAGACAAAGAAGGGACCCTTCTTCATTTCGTTTTTAATGAAGCGGCCATCATCATGGAACCAGGCGAGGTAGTCGCCATTATGGACACGTTCCACAGCACCCATAGCAACGATACCGCCGTATTCACCGATGGGATTAAGCTCAGACCAGGTGATACCGTCATCCTCTGTGACCGCCATGCGAATAGGGTAGAGGCCACTGAACATGATGATACGTTTCTTACCCTGGGGATCGATGACACGGTGGAGTGTGGGGACCTCTCTAGAGGTGGACCAGGATGCGGGGGTGGGGAGGCGTTCGCTCCAGGTCAACCCGCCATCGCTACTGCGCTTCATGACAATGCCGCCCTTGCCGTGGCCTTTGGGATAGACACAGATCATGGTTTTGTTGTCTTCCAGGAGGACCGTGGTGGGATGGCCCAGATACTGGCCCTCTTCCCGGTCAATGAGGATCTGTCGGTCGGTATCCTTCGAAATATCAACGATGGGCACCGTGTAATCAGGGCGAAGGGTTGAGCCGGGCGTTTCCTCCTGGGCAATGGTGGTGCAAGCAGAAAGCAGGGACAGGGTCATTACGGTAACAATTCGGATAATCATTGTATAGGGTTTCCTCTGTAGATTTTGCCTCTGTATTGTTGGCGATGGACCGTGTATTACGCAAGATTTTTTGGGGTGACAGTGGCGTACAGTGTTGCTATACTCAAATTTCATTTAGGAGAAGGAGGACGTAATGTCTACTAGAAGCGTTATGAATCGAAGAACCTTTTTTCTGACTGCCGGCACAGCGGTTGGTGGTGCATTGGTGCAGCGTCGCGCACAGGCCAGTCTGGTACCACCCAGTGAGCGGGTACGCCTGGGTGTGATTGGCTGCGGTGGTATGGGGTCGCGCCATATTGAGGCGTTGGCGACCAATCCGGAATGTAAGGTGGTGGCACTGTGTGATGTGGCTATGTCGCGCTTTAATCGGTCCCTGGACAAGGTGGAGGAGTTGACCGGGGAACGCCC
>CALAXS010000764.1 GCA_937895305.1 uncultured bacterium | reverse complement strand
GGTGATGTAAGCTTCCCCCTTCCGCGACAATCCCTCCTTCTGTTTGGTATAATGAAACCTCCATAATTTACAGCTAACCAGGCTAGAGCTGCGTTTGCTTGACGACTTACCAACCTGAGGATGCATACCGCCTTATGAGTGAACTCACCCTGAACCCCCTGAATGGCTACAATAAATTCGATGGCCCCGTACTTTTCGTCATTATGGACGGCGTGGGCATCGGCAAACAAGACGAATCCGATGGCGTGTATCTGGCCCACACCCCGGTGCTGGACGCCCTGTTTCAGGAGCAGCTCTACACCCAGCTCAAAGCGCACGGCACCGCAGTAGGTCAGCCCACGGACGATGATATGGGCAACTCCGAAGTGGGGCACAACGCCCTCGGCGCTGGCCGGGTCTTTCCCCAGGGGGCCAAGCTCTGCTCCGAAGCCATATCATCCGGCCGCATGTTTACAGGCGATGCGTGGAAATCCGCTACAGGTAAAGCGCAGGCAGGCGGCACTTTACACTTTATCGGGCTGCTCTCGGACGGTAACGTACACAGCCATATTGATCTGGTGTTGGGTATGCTAGACCAGGCCGCGAAAGATGGTGTGGAGCGCGTACGTATGCACATTCTGTGCGACGGTCGCGACGTAGGCGAGCGTTCAGCCCTGGGCTATATCGAGACGCTAGAGGCCAAACTGGCGGCGTGTAATGGCGGTGGCAAAGATTATCGTATCGCGTCCGGTGGCGGACGCATGTACATCACCATGGACCGCTACAACGCGGAATGGGAGATGGTCGAGCGTGGCTGGAACACCCATGTCCTCGGCGAGGGTCGTCAATTCGATTCCGCAGCCCAGGCCGTACAGACCTACTACGACGAAGACCCCAAAGTCACGGACCAGCACGTAGGCGAATTCGTCATCGTTGAAGATGGCAAACCCGTGGGCACCATCGAAGATGGCGACGCAGTGGTGTTCTTCAACTTCCGGGGCGACCGCGCTATTGAGTTGACCAATGCCTTTGAAGAAGACGACTTTGCCCGCTTCGACCGGAAGCGTCGTCCTGATGTTTTTTATGCGGGCATGATGCAATACGACGGTGACTTGCACATCCCGAAAAACTATCTGGTAGAGCCTTCGCGCATTAATGGGTGTATCAGTGAATATCTCTGTAACACCGGGCTTAGCTCCTTCGCGATTTCCGAGACCCAGAAGTACGGCCACGTGACCTATTTCTGGAATGGCAATAAATCAGGCTATATTGACGAAAAACTGGAAAAATTCGTGGAAATCCCCTCGGACAAGGTGACCTTCGACCAGCGCCCCTGGATGAAGGCGGCGGAGATTACCGATTCCACTATCCAGGCCATCCGTAGCGGCAACTGCAAGTTCGTCCGCATCAATTATCCCAACGGCGACATGGTAGGTCATACGGGCGATCCCGAGGCGGTACGTATGTCCGTGGAGGCCGTGGATCTGGTGCTGGCGCGTTTGCTCCCTGAAGTGGAGCGCATGGGTGGCATTGCAGTGATTACGGCGGACCATGGTAACGCGGACCTGCTCTTCACCGAGAAGAATGGTGTGCGCGAGAACCATGTGGCCCATACGCTGAACCCGGTACCCTTTGTCATCAAGGATTACTCAGGCGCGAATCGCTGGAAGTTTAACAGCATTGATACGCCGGGCTTGAGTAATGTGGCATCAACCCTGACCACCCTGCTGGGCTTTACCCCGCCGGAAGAATATGACCAGAGCCTGATTCAGCTGGACTAGTTTGTGCTCTAGTTGTCTCCGGTTTCCGTTATTACCAGGAGCATAGTGGGACGGCAATACTCTTGTCATTCCCGGCCCCGACCGGGAATCCCCCCGTTAACATGCCTAACTAAAGTCGGGACCGAAAGCGCAGGGAGCCCCATCAAATGCGCCTGTTTCCGAGGCAGAGCTCCGTTATATACATTCCCAAGCAGGAGCTTGGGAACGAGGGCAAATGGTCTGTATTGAGACTCAGGATTATTCCGGGGCGGGGGTGTCGCGTTTTTGCTCAAAGAGCCATTCAATACCCTTTTTATCGGCATAGGCCTTATCCCAGGAATTGTGGCCCACACCCCGGAAGACGGTAAGCCTGGGGTTGCCCCCGCCTTTTTTCAGGGCGCTTACCATCCTGTCCGAACGTCGCGCAGGGACCACCACATCCATACCGCCATGGAAGGCCCAGATGGGCATGGCGATCAGCTTTTCGATGCGGTTATCGAGATTTTTAGCGCTGTAGACGTCGGGGACGCGACCTTTGATATAGGTGTTGAGGTCACTGGGATTGCCCCCGCCGCAGATGGGCATGAGTGCTGCAAAGGTGTCGCTTTTAACAGCGCCCCAGCCCCAGGTGCCGTAGCCCCCCAGGGATATACCTGTGAGGTAGATGCGGTGTGCATCGATAGTGTAGTCCTTGCGGGTCTGGGCCATGATGTCGTCCATGTGATCTTCAACGGAACTCCAATAGTCATCCTCGGGGCATTGGGGAAACAGGACCAGGGCGGGGAATCGGTCACTATAGCGGCGGATGGCGGTGCCGATACCAACCTCGGTCTGGATGAGTCCGTCGTCACCCCGTTCGCCTGCACCATGAAGGAAGACGATGAGGGGCCATGCTTTATCGGGGCTGTAGTCTTGAGGCACATAGAGAACGTAGCGACGATTGCGGTCCTCTGTGGTATCGATTTTATTGATAAAGCCTGTGGGCACAGGGGTGGTTACGGTGTTTTCTTCTGCCTGTAGTGCAGGGGAAGGGAAAAGCCCGAGAAGAAAGGTGAGGGTCAAAATGGATCTCATGGGGGAACTCCTTTGGTGAAGGTGAATCTATACAGTACGAAATGCGTCTGATTAGTGCAAGGTCTTTACCGGACGGGCGGAGTTCGGACTGGATTGGTTGAGCCTCGGTGTTTCTTGTGGTAGCATGGTCGGATGTCTTTAGGGAAGTAATAGCAAGTTAATCGCGTCATGAAGGAGAGTCTAATGAGATTCACACGCCCGTTATCGGTTGTTGTATTGGCCTTAACCCTGTGCATGGGGTCCTGGGCAGTCGATGCGCTGGAAGGCGCAAAAATAAAAATGGAGAGCGGGGAACAGTATTCCCGGAAT
>CALAXS010000763.1 GCA_937895305.1 uncultured bacterium | reverse complement strand
TTTCAATGTTACGGCGAATCTGCTCGCAACGACCCACGATGTCTTTCTTCTTACCACCACCTTCGATGATAGTGGTGTTGTCTTTGGTGATTTCGATACGCTTGGCGGAACCGAGTTGATCCAGTTCCAGCGAATCCAGTGAAATCCCCAATTCTTCAGAGATATACGCACCACCTGTTACGACACAGATGTCACGAAGGATTTCCTTACGACGGTCACCAAAGGCTGGTGCCTTCACCGCAGCAACCTTCAACACACCACGCAAACGGTTCACAACCAACGCAGCAAGGGCTTCACCTTCCACATCTTCAGCAATGATAAGCAATGCCTTGCCCGCCTGTGCAGTCTTCTGCAATATGGGGATGATTTCCTGGATACTGCTGATTTTCTTTTCACAGCAAAGGATATAGCAATCTTCCAAATCCGTACGCATGGTCGCTACGTCCGTTACGAAGTGGGGGGAGAGGTAACCACGGTCAAACTGCATACCATCAACAAGGGTAACTTCCGTGTCCAGGCTCTTGCCCTCTTCAATCGTAATCACTCCATCATCACCTACTTCTTCAATCGCCTTTGCGATAAACTCACCAATCACTTCATCACCATTGGAAGAAACCATAGCAACCTGCTTGACCTCATCCCGGTTCTGCACTTTCTTCGCAGCCTTCGCAATCGCCTTAACTGCAGCTTCCACCGCCAGGTCCATACCACGCTTCAGATAGATGGGATTCGCACCCGCAGTCACCTGACGCAGACCCGCATGCACCATAGCCTGTGCCAATACCGTCGCAGTCGTTGTGCCATCACCTGCATTGTCATTGGTTTTGCTGGCTGCTTCACGCAACATACGCGCGCCAATATTCGAATACGCCTCTGGCAGCTCAATTGCTTTTGCAACTGAAACACCATCTTTTGTGATGGATGGCGCACCATAGGATTTCTCAATCAACACATTACGCCCCTTGGGACCCAACGTGGCCTTCACCGCATTCGCCAACAAATCCACACCTTCCAGGAGCGCCAAACGCGCTTCCTGACCAAAAAGCATCTGCTTAGCCATAATAAAGCCTCTCTTTTATAACAAGTTGTACTACAATGAGTTAGTTCATTTAGTTGTACGCCGAAAGGACATCGGCATGTTGCTGGCACTCCGTAACTATGAGTGCTAACAAGCGCGCAGTGTAGCATAGGAAACCCCGCCAGTCAACCAAAGAGTACTGCCGGGAGTCCCCCAAAAAACACCCACCTTGCACTTCCCTAAGCAATTTCGTATCCTGACTTTGCATGGCCACACATGCGAAGGATATATATGGAAGAAGGTATCAGCGTAATTATTGCTACCGAAAATCGCGGCGAGCAGATGAGCACCATTCTGGCGCACCTCGAACAGCAAACCTTTCCTGCTGCACAATTCGAGGTTATCGTCGTTATTGATGCCGATGAAAGCACCACCAAACGCGTCGTACAGCGCCATTCAGAAGGCGCCCCCATTCGTATCCGTTGCTATATCCAGAATAAACGCGGACGGGTTACAGGTGAAAACCGCGGTATCCGCGAAGCAAAATTCAACCACGTACTCTTTCTGCGCGATGATCTCCTGGCGGCTCCCCACCTGCTCGAACGCCACTATAAGCACCAACTCGAACACCCCGAAGGCTGCGCCATACTCGGCGGTGCAGACCCCCACCCCCAGATGCCCACCAATACCCTCACCCGAAACGGTATGGCACTGCATCGCGTTACCCTCAAAGCGGGCCAACCCATTCACTACCTTGACTGGAACTCCGACAACCTGAGCCTTCCCACCCGCTACCTCCTCAAAGCAAACGGATTCGACGAGACCTGCCCCTACCCCTATATGGAAGCCCGCGAACTGGGCTGGCGCCTCCAATCCACCAATATCCCCGCTTTCTACGAACCCCAATGTCTCGCCTACGAATGGCTTGGGACCACCATGGACGAAGGACGTGACTACGCCTACCAACGCGGCTACGCACTCTATTGGCTCGCGGAACGCACCCGAGCTATCGATATCTATAAGCGCTACACACTCGCACAAAACCCCCTTAGAAACTTTATCCAATGGCTACTCATGCCCTTCTATATCCGCGCATGTCGCCAATCCCAGGACAAAGGTCAACCCCTGTTCCGGTTCATTCAACGTATCTACAATTACGAAATGCGGAGGGGATTCAATGACGCTGCGCGTGGCAAATCACCCCAATGAGACCCTGCAGGGAAGGCTGGAAACTTACGGAACATACGCACGCCAACAGATTTACGCTACCACCCTGCACAAGAAATTTAACCGATAATGACCGGTATTCCCTTATAAATGATGACCCTGTACCTAAACCGCGTTCCAATTTGACATGCTTCTTCTACAAGTGGCATACTACGCGTCCTTTCGCAAGGAGCTCTTCTACTGAACATGCCCATGCGGTACTACAATAGAAGAAAAAAGAGCTAACGGAATTCATTGAATTCTTCGAACCTCTCGCTTTCCTGACAACAGGAAGCTTGGAACACCTTGTTCAAATCAAAAATTTAAACAAAAGGTTGAAACGCCTACCCGGCGTTTGCTAAGCTACGCATCCTGTTCTGAACAAGTAACCAAAACTCAGGTTTTGGCTTGGGTCTTAAAAGAGTTGACACACAGTGTAATCTGTGCTACTCTCTCCAGCCCTTGACTTTAGGAAAGGGGGTGACCAAGACAACCTGCAAATAAAATTTGCAACCAAGGTTGACATGGTCTCCACGAAAGTGATAAGCTTTCAGATTCGTGCTCGCAAGAGCGCAACGGTTGGCCACGATGCAAGGTGCATCAAGGTTGACCGGGGCATTATAAGAATGTTATAGTTCTTAGCTGTCCCGAAAGGCTGCAACACCTAAACAATTTATTGTAGACGTGTTGCGCCCGGATGTAGATGTTCTTTGAAAATTGAATACGATGTATGTCATAGAACGATTGTATTGTGTAGGTGAGTTACTTAGTAACGAACCCCAATTTAAACGATTCTAGAGTACTCCAATGAAAATACGAAAATGTAAATTTATTGAACAGAACTAGAGTCAAATTTTCCAAAGGTAATCAACTGCTTCGGCAGAAGATATATACTTTTTATCGGAGAGTTTGATCCTGGCTCAGAACGAACGCTGGCGGCAGGCTTCATACATGCAAGTCGAACGGTTAAAGCTCCTTCGGGAGTGTATAAAGTGGCGAACGGGTGAGTAACAGGTGGATAATCTGCCTTCTGGCGGGGGATAACGGTTGGAAACGACCGCTAATACCGCATGTCATTGTAGAATCCCTGGATTTTACAAGAAAAGGCGCTTCGGCGTCACCAGAAGATGAGTCCGCCCCCCATTAGCTAGTTGGTGTGATAATAGCGCACCAAGGCTTCGATGGGTAGCCGAGCTGAGAGGTTGATCGGCCACACTGGAACTGAGACACGGTCCAGACACCTACGGGTGGCAGCAGTAGGGAATATTGCGCAATGGGCGAAAGCCTGACGCAGCCATGCCGCGTGAGTGAAGAAGGTTTTCGGATTGTAAAACTCTTTTCTTAGGGAAGAAACGTACAGGGAGGTAATGCCCTGTGCCTGACGGTACCTAAGGAATAAGGGACGGCTAACTCCGTGCCAGCAGCCGCGGTAATACGGAGGTCCCAAGCGTT
>CALAXS010000762.1 GCA_937895305.1 uncultured bacterium | reverse complement strand
GCGACTTTATAGTCGTCAGGACCAAGCGAGATTGCCGCACCTCGTTATACTCGGTTCGCAATGACGGGTGAGGTGAGGTCGTTACTACGATTGTTCAGCAGACTGGTCCAAGCCAGAGTTTCGTCGGTTGCGCTCTTTGCAATGCCGTGAAGTTGTTGGGTTACTGTTGTCGTGGCGGGGGTGGACGTTGCCCATTTCGTCCGGGGCCTTGGCCTGGCGGATGGGGTGGGGGATGTTGTCCGGGTTGAAATTGACCACCGCCCGGGCGAGGTGGAGGAGGATGTTGACCAGGCTGGAATTGACCTTGTCCCCCTGCACCGGGTTGGCCCGGTGGCGGATAGTGGGGTGGGGGATAGCCTTGCGGTGGCGGACCCTGCATGCCCGGTTGGGGTTGCGGGGGTATGGGGGAAGCTTCCTGAATGGCAGACTGGGCAGCATCCTGGGTATCGTCTCCACTTTGTTCCACGAGAAATCCCAGTACACCCAGACCACCCACAATGCCCAACACGATGGCCCCGACAGTCAGCACAATGCTCCAGGGGAATTCCCTGTCGGGCGGGATATGGCTACGTGTACGTTCAAAGGAAGACTTTCCGGTATCCAGAAGATCTTTCACCAATGCGTTCCCGGCATGTTTCACATCCAGGGCATTCTCTTCCTCATTGTGCGGTTGTACAGCAGGTAAGGATGTGGCCACCACAGGCAGGTTTTCATTGGCCACCATAGTATCCAGGTTCAATGACCGCAGATGCTTCATGGGCTGATTGTTCATCATGCACTGCAGGTCTTCCACCACCTGGATCGCACTGGCATAGCGTTGGTCCAGCGATTTGGCTAGCAGCGCATTTACAAATTGTTCTACCGTAGCGGGAATTTCAGGAACTATACTGCGAATCGATGGAGTCGGGTCCGAGGTGATTTTTTTAATCATGGCCACGGTCGTATCCGCTTCGTAAGGGGGGCTTCCCGTAATCATTTCAAAAGTGGTTATGCCCAGAGAAAATAGATCGCTGGCGGGGACGACTTTTCCCACACCACACTGTTCCGGCGACATATAGGTGGGGCTACCAATGGTAGTCTGCTGTTTTGTAATGTTGGTGTTGTTGCCCATGACCTTGGCGATACCAAAGTCCGTCACCCGCGCGCGTCCACTGCGTTCAATGAGTATGTTGCCCGGCTTAATATCGCGGTGGATGATCCCCTGATCATGGGAGCAGCTGAGGGCCGAGGCCACCTGACCACATATCGTCAGGGCCTGTTGCCAGGGAATGGGCTGACTTTTTTTGATCATCTGCTCCAGCGACACCCCCTCCACAAATTCCTGAACCATGTATGGGGGCTGTGCTTCCACATCCACCGCATGAATCTGCACAATATTGGGATGGTTCAGCCGTGCAGCTGCACGGGCCTCACGTCGGAAACGACGTACAAAATCTTCGTCTGAAGCGAGGGAGCGAAGGAGAAATTTCATGGCGACCATGCGGTCCAGCGCGCGGTCATGGGCACGATACACTTCGCCCATGCCCCCTTTGCCCACGCGTTCACGCACATGATAGCTGCCGAAGACCTGATCGGTCAGGCTCTGTCCTGGAAGATTTCCCATGTACCTCTGTGTAATCCTCAAACTACGCTGTCTGCCACTCACAGACAACCATAGCTTGTCATTGGGCTAAAACGCAATATAGCCGATACCGCCCTAGACCAACTCTTTTTCAGCAAAGGCTACGGCATTCTTGAACATCTTCAGACCAGCACCTTCTTCGGGCAGCTTTTCGCGCGTCCATCGGGGATGGTTCGTCCGCTCAAGAAAGGCTTCAGGGTGGGGCATAAGCCCGAAAATACGACCTGTGGGGTCACAAATACCAGCAATGTCGTCGGTCGAACCATTGGGATTATCCGGATATTCCCCACGGGCGGGGTAGTCGCCGGGTGCACCATAACGAATGACGATCTGACCGTTTGCCTGGAGCTTTTTCAATACGTCATCGTCCTGGGGAATAAACTTGCCTTCCCCATGGCGAATAGGTACTTCCAGTTTCTTGATGCCGTCCATCCAGATGCAGGGCGTTTTTGGATCAGTGAGGAGGGTTACCCAGCGATCTTCAAATCGACTGGAATTGTTGTGGGTCAGGGTAACTTCCTGCTTGAACTCATCATCGAAGAGGGGGAGTATGCCCATCTTCACCAGCACCTGAAAGCCATTGCAGATGCCGATGACCAGCTTGCCGTCGGCGACGAACTGTTTGAGTGGTTCACCCAGAGTATAGCGTAAGCGATTCGCCATGATACGACCCGAGGCGACATCATCGCCAAAGCTGAAACCGCCGGGCACGGCAAGGATCTGGAATTCATGGAGGCGTTCCGGTGCTGCAGCCAGGTCGTTCAGGTGGATCCGTTCGGTCTCTGCCCCGGCCCGCTTGAATGCGGTTTCTGTTTCGTGGTCGCAGTTGATGCCGAATCCGGTGAGTATGAGTGCTTTTACGCTCATGGTCTTAACCTCGTAATCATTGAATTAAAGTTTCTCGTTCCCAAGCTCTGCTTGGGAATGCATATACCGAGTCTCTGCCTCGGAAAAAAGACGCGTTCGACTGGGAATGCAACGACCTCAGTCCCGACTCGGGCTAAGCATGCTGACGCGGAGATTCCTGCCTTCGCAGGAATGACAAGAGAGTATAGTCTTAAACTTTTTAATTTTAACGGGTCTACCAATTCGCCAGGGGGCGTTGCCAGGCTTCTTTGAGTTCTGCGAGGGACGCGTCAATAGTCAGGCCATTCCGGCAGGTCACATGGAAGTGCTCTTCCGGGGTGACCACGCCGAGACGCTGACACACAATCCCTGCCATGAGGGCTTCGAAGGCGTCGGTGTGTCGTCTGGGTACGGTAACCACGAATCGGCTCTGAGACTCGCTGAAGAGGGTGACGATGTTGCTTTCCAGACCGACAGGTGCGAGCTCCAGCTTCATGCCGAAGCCCCCTGCGAAGGCGGACTCGGCAAGGCCAGCACCCAGACCACCATCGGAGAGGTCGTGACAGGAGGCGACCAGGCCCTGGTTAATCGCCAGGTGGAGTTGGGTATAGAGGACGATGGCCTTGGCCGTGTCGACGGTGGGGACGTTCACACCCAATTGACCACGCAGAGCCAAGTATTCGCTGCCACCCATCTCGTCTTTGGTTTCGCCGAGGACATATACGCTGTCTCCCGGATTTTTCACGTCCATGGTAACCGTTTTGTTCACATCTTCCAGGACTGCAGCAACCGTGAAGAGGACCGTCGGCGGTATGGATATTTTTGTATCACCGATTTTGTAGTCGTTCTTCATGGAGTCTTTACCGCTGATGAGCGGAATGTTGTAAGCCACGCAGGTATCATAGAGGGCTTCACAGCAACGCACGAGTTGTGCCGCTTTGTGGGCACCATCGGGTGTTTTTTCGCTTTCCACCGGGTCGGGCCAACAGAAGTTGTCCAGCCCCGCAATGGTGCCGAGCTTGGCGCCCACCGCCACGAGGTTGCGCACCCCTTCGTCGATGGAGCAGGCCATCATGTGGTAGGCGTCGATGTCGCTATACTTGGGCGCAATGCCACAGGCGATGGCGATGCCCTTGTCTGAACCCGGAACGGGACGGAGGACTCCGGCGTTACCCGGCCCGTCTTCGTCTACGCCCTGAAATTGTTTGAGTACGCTCTGGCCCTGCACTTCGTGGTCGTACATACGCACGAAGGATTCTTTACTGCACGTGTTCAGCGAACCGAGAACGCCCTTGAGGTCGTTGCACAGGTCCGTGTCTTCAATGACAATTTCCGGTTTCAGTTCCCGGGCTTCCAGCTTCGCCTTGAGGTACATCTTGGGCACGCTGTCATGGAGGAATTCCATACGCAATGACCCGATGAGGGTACCGTCGTACCAGGTTTCCAGACGACCGGAGTCGGTGAAGGTGCCGATAGCGTTGGCCTCCACTTCACGACGTTTTGCAAGGTCCAGGAAGGCTTCCAGTTGTGGGGGACGCACGGCAAGGGACATGCGTTCCTGGGCTTCACTGAGGAAGATTTCCCAGGGCGCAAGACCGGGATATTTCAGGGGGCACTTGTCGAGGTGAATTTCTGCACCGCCGGGCCCTTCGGCCATCTCGCCGAGGCTGGAGGAGAGACCACCAGCACCGTTGTCGGTGATACAGCTGAAAAGGCCCAGGTCACGGGCTTCGATAATAAAGTCGGCCATCTTTTTCTGCGTGATGGGGTCGCCAATCTGAACTGCTGTGGCGGGGGAACCTTCGTGCAACTCTTCCGAGGAAAAGGTAGCGCCGTGAATACCGTCTTTACCGATGCGACCACCCACCATAACGATGTGGTCGCCGGGGTAGGCAGTTTTCTGGTGGGAAGGTTGACCCGCTACGGTCTTGGGGATGAGGCCGCCTGTACCTACAAAGACCAGGGGCTTACCGAGGAAACGTTCGTGAAACACGATGGCACCGTTGGCGTTGGGGATGCCGCTCTCGTTACCACCATCGACCACACCCATGTGGACACCGCGCAAGACGCGCTTGGGGTGGAGGAGACGTTCGGGGATGTCCCCGTCAAACTCAGGCGAAGCCACACAGAACACGTCTGTGTTAAAGATGCACTTGCAGCCCATGCCCGCGCCCAGGATGTCGCGGTTCACGCCCACGATACCGGTCATGGAACCACCGTAGGGGTCCAGCGCGGAGGGACTGTTGTGGGTTTCCGCCTTGAGGGCGAAGAGATAGTTTTCGTCGAAGGTGATGAGGCCCGCGTTGTCGTGAAATACACTGACCAGCCAGTCCACGCGTTCATTGACCACGTCGGTGGTGGCCTTCACATAGTTCTTGAAGAGGCCGTCAATGACGCGGGTCTTGCCTTCGCTGTCGGTGTACTCAATGTCCGCGGCAAAAATCTTGTGCTTGCAATGTTCCGACCAGGTTTGCGCCAGGATCTCCAGTTCGATGTCCGAGGGCTTCTCAGGGAGTCCCTGTTTCTTGCGCTCGGCCTGGACATCGGCATCCAGGTAGTAGTCCTGAATCGCCTTCATCTCCACCAGTTCCAACGCCAGCATCATATCGCGGCTGAGTTGCACGAGGGCTTCATCCGGTATGTCCAAATCAATTTCGTGGACTGTTACATCGCTACGGTCCGTAACAATGGGCAGCCCCAGAAGGTGTTCACCATTCACGTTCGCCATGTCCGCTGCGGATTTCACAACGTACTGCTCAATGAGGTTATTGGCCAGGGCTTTCCGGGCGATACGTTCTGCGGTGTCGCTGTCCACACCACTGATAGCGAACTGCTTGGCGGTGAAGACATGGTCTTCGTCTGGCAGGGTGCGTCCTAGCGTATCCTGAATACCTTCCTTCGAACTGCGACCTACATTATCGGTTACGCCCGGACGGAAGCCCACCTCAATAACAAAATCAAAATCGTTTGCCAGACTCTGGTTCAAGGCCGAGACCTGAATCACCGGGTCGGTGAAGAGTTCTGTGCGCACGGTGTTCAGTTCGTCTTCAGTCAAGTCGGCATGGACGGTATATACGTTGATGACACGTACCTTGTCCACTTCAATATGAAGATCTTCTGCAAGACGCGCTTTCAGAGCATCACCAGCGGGATCAGGGCAGTGGGTCTGCATGGCTACTTCAATACGATTAGCCATAGCAAAGCGCTCCTTCATAATTTACTTTGCTTTCGCCATCAATAATACGACCGACGATACGGGCCTTTTGCCCGGTCATTTCCACGGTCTCGACGGCTTTATCTTTTTGCTCTTCCGGTACCACAAAGAGGTAGCCCTGGCCCATATTAAACGTACGCAGCATTTCCAGTGTGGCCACGTTTCCTGTTTCCTGCATAAACTTGAAGACGGGTTGTGGAGTCCAGGTGCTCAGGTCAATCTCCGCGCCGTGTCCATCGCCCAGGATACGCGGCAGATTATCCGTGATACCGCCCCCGGTGATATGGGCCATACCCTTTACCTTCACCACCTTCATCACAATCTGCATGAGTTTCGCATAGCTCAGGTGCGGTTCCATGAGAACATCCGCTACCGTCCTGTCTGTACCGGGCATCGTATCCTTCACATCCAGCCCCGCCATTTCAAAGATAATCTTGCGTGCAAGGCTATAGCCATTGGTATGGAGGCCAGACGAATCCAGACCGATGATGACATCGCCCGACTGGATGGCCTTGCCGTCGAGAATGTTTTTGCGATCTGCAATACCCACAATAGTACCTGCCAAGTCATACTCGCCATCCAGATACATGTCCGGCATCTCTGCAGTTTCGCCACCGATGAGCGCGCACCCCGCATAGCGACAGCCGTTGGAAAGACCCCGGACCACATCAACGACGATCTTGGGGTCCAGCTTGCCCACTGCCAGGTAATCCATAAAGAAGAGAGGCTTTGCACCCTGCACCAGAATATCGTTTACGCAATGGGAGACAATATCCACGCCCACCGTATCGTGCTTACCCGTCATAAAGGCGAGTTTAAGTTTGGTCCCCACACCATCAACACTGGAGACCAGCACAGGCT
>CALAXS010000761.1 GCA_937895305.1 uncultured bacterium | reverse complement strand
AATCAATATCAACACCGCACCCGCAACCCCCACCCATTTGAAAAGACCTACGGGTAATTTTATCGATCTTTTCCAACCGTTCCTTGGTCTTCCCGGTATTGTCGATGCTGGTGAACGCTATACAGGTAAAAGCCTGGCTGCAGATGATGATGTAGCACTTGCAAGTGTTCCCACCAGTGTTGAGTCTCTTGGCCCAGAAGTACTACTTCCCGATGTCAACGCTTACGAAAGTGTAGCATTGTTACCCATCCCGCCTTACCGTGATGACAATAATTCCTCTGACGATACCTTCGGGATTGAGGCCATCGCCCGGACCCAGGTGGCAACCCAGCTCCTTCTAGGCCGCCGTGCTGCTGAAAAAGGCTACGAGATGGAATTCATCACCAACAAAGACACCAACCAACGCGAGCACATCGATGGACGCTACTACACCTCCCTTGGTGAATTGGCCCTCAACGCCAGTGCCTATGTCCACCCCGACGAGAATCTGGGTGGGGATTACAGCCGCATCATCCATCCCCTGTCCCACCACCAGGATCCAGAAAAACGCTTCGACGAAACCTACGAACGCTTCCGTCGCCTTTCCAATCTTGTGACCACCCGTTCAGACATCTTCGAAATCACCATCACCGTCCAGGCGGGCTACGGTCTAGACGACAACGGCGACGGTAAAATCAATTACCGTTCCGAAAACGAGTTTATAACCCAGGCTGAAACACGAACCAGAACCATATATGAACGACGCGCACCCGTAGCCACCATGAACGAGGCCGGCTAGTCTGCGCAGCGCAACAACATACACAACAAGAATAAAAATAGATTTACCCATCGGCACCGCGTATCGACCGAGGAGATAGAAGTTATGAAAAGAAGTACCCTGGCCCACCTGGCGCGCCCCCTGGCAGCGTCCCTCCTCCTCCTGTGCCTCACCTATACCGCAAACGCCTTTGATGTTGCCGATGGTGACGAGCTGCATGCAGCCATTAAAGCGGGCGAAGATGACATTGTACTGACTGTAGCCGGAACCTATACCCTCGCTACCTCCCTTGAATGGGACCCTGGTATGTCCTCCATCACCATTACCGGGGACCTCTCCCTTGATCCTCAAGATTACATAATCACCGGGCAAGATCCCCTCTTCGATATTCCATCCGATATCACGGAAGCTACCTTCGAAAATCTGACGCTGAGTTCAGGCGGTAATACGATTATGGTGGGTGCTGGCACGACCGAAGTATCCATAAACCGATGCCAATTTGTAAGTGGTTCAGAAGCCATTTATGTGGGTATCGTCCCTGATCTTACGCTAAATATCGCCAACAGTTTTTTTGATGGGCCACCTACCGGTATCTATGCGGAAGACGGGCAAATCAACGTTTACCAGAGCACCTTTAAAGCATGTAGCACTGCATCGCTCGACCTCAAATCAGCGGCCAATGCCACCATCGGCCTGTGCATAGTCGATGGTAGCCCCTTTGTTGTCGAAGGGGACGACGATACGCTTATTGAGACCTACTCCTGTTTTCCACAACTGGATGTTAGTGTGATGGGACCTCACACACCCGAAGACCCACCGGATGCCATGATTGCTGGACTCGGTATTACCGTACCGCTTTACGACGCAGGAGGCGTATGGGGTGGTGAATTAACGGCCGCCATTATTTCCGATAGTGAAAGTTCAAATTTCGAGAACAAATTAAAAGAAGCTATAGG
>CALAXS010000760.1 GCA_937895305.1 uncultured bacterium | reverse complement strand
GATGATGCCGCAATATCTGCTGCGGCCATTAACGCGCTGGGTAAAATCGGAACACCCGAAGCACTGAAAGCAATTCAGGCCCTGCCGACGTCCAAGCGACAAACCACTGCGCTCATAACTTGTGCCTATGCCTTGAATGGAGATGGCAATACGGCTGTAGCGAAGCCCGTCTTTACCACGCTCCTGGCACAGGACACACTGGCAACCAACAACCGCACCGCTGCTCTGCGTGGACTGCTTATGGTCGACCCGGATTCCGGCATGGAACAGTTCTGGGCCATGCTGCAAGACGAAGCGAAAAGCGGTGTAGCGCTGAATGTACTCAGTACCATTCCGGGTTCGATGCAACTGGCCCAGGACATTGTGCAACGCTTCGATAGCTTGGCAGCTTCTACTCAAATTACCATGCTCGCGATTTTGGGTGGCATGGGTCAGGCAGCGTCCCTGCCCAAGGTGCTGGAATGCGCACAGTCCAGCACGGATGCAGCAAAGAAAGAAGCCGCCATCAACGCGTTGGGTCTGTTGCCCGGCAACAAGTCTGCGCTGGACTTCCTCTGTGCCGAGGCAATAAACAAGGACAGCGACTACAAAAAACTGGCCCACAACGCGCTGGTCAGCTCGACCGGAAGCGATGCCGAAGCCCTCATCATTGCAAACATCACCGGGACCAAGGGTGATACCCGCCTTGAATACATCGACGTTGCCCATAAGCGCTATATGAAGGATGCGATTCCTGCGTTGTTAAAGAGCGCTGAGGACACCAACACGGTTAAAGTTCAGAATGCTGCCTTTAACGCGCTC
Organism: uncultured bacterium; assembly: GCA_937895305.1. GTDB lineage: Bacteria > Hydrogenedentota > Hydrogenedentia > Hydrogenedentales > JAEUWI01 > CALAXS01. Next base: position 1,075 of record CALAXS010000760.1, on the reverse strand, counting down.
AGCACGTTGGCGAACGGTGAAGACTATGAAACGCTGATTGACCTGGCTGTAGGCACCAACGGCGAAGTACAGAATGCTGCAGTTGACGCAGTGATCAAAACGGGTCGTAAAGCGGCACGTGCATCACAACGGAGCAAAGCGATTACGGCAGCTATGGAAAAAGGTGGTGAACCCGCCAGCATCCTGCTCATGCCTGTGCTCACGGATATTAGTGGAGTATCTGCGCTCACTACGGTAATGGATTTTGCAAAGTCGGATAGCACAGCATTGCGCGAGGCCGCTATCGAGAGTCTGGGGAACTGGCAATCGCCCAAGGCCATTGACACGGTGCTGGAACTTGCTGCAGCAACCCAGGACGGCGAACAACGCGTTCAGCTCATGAATGCTTTCACCAGCCTGCTGGGCAATAGCGATTCCGTGTCCGACACCAAGAAGCTGAGTCAATGTGAGCAGGCTCTGGAAATTGGTTTGGACCTGGACGGGAAACGCGCACTCCTCAATGCCATCAGCAATGTGGTGGATGACCGTTCGTTGAAGTTGGTTAAACAGATGGGTGAAGACCCGGCGTTGAAAGACGATGCCAGGCGCGCCCTCGCTTCGATCAAGATGAACCTCCTTGCGGCACCGACCCTGACCGCGTCCCATGGTGCGGGCGAAGTGGGCAGTGCCATCGACGAGAATCCCGATACCCGCTGGAGTACAGGTGCCTTCATGATACCCGGCATGTGGTTCGGCATTGACCTGAACATGGAATCGGAAATTTTTAGCATAACGCTAGACACCACCAAGTCCGGTGGCGACTATCCCCGTGGCTACGAAGTCTATGTGGGGGATTCACCCGACGACCTGGGCAAGCCCGTGGTATCGGGCAAGGGTACAGGCCCGGTTACCTTGATTGAGTTCAAACCCGCCGTTAAAGGGAGGTACATCCGCGTGGTACAGACGGGTTCCCACGATCTTTTCTGGTCCATTCACGAGCTTACTGTGGTTCATGATCCCGGTGATGAAATCCTGAAAGAAATCGAGTAAAATATAAAGGAAGTAGATTACTTTCATGGAAAAGAAATTCAACTAT
>CALAXS010000759.1 GCA_937895305.1 uncultured bacterium | reverse complement strand
GCGGTTCTCTGGAAATGCATAATCAGGGCTCTTGTCCGGGCCATGGGCCGCCCAGTTCATAATCAGATAATTCTGACCTTTGGCACTCTCGCCCCCATCCTCTTCCCATGCCCTGAAGGCATCCAGGGTGCCCTGCTGAAAAATATCGTACCACCCACCCACAAATACGGTAGGCGCAGTAATGTCCCTGGCGCGTGCAGAGCTGTTGTAGTAGGACCAGTAGTCGTCGTCCAGGGTGTGGGTCTTGTATTCCGGGATCATGTGGGGCTGCTGAATGGCAGTCATCCAGCCTTCCACCATGGATTTGCGCAATACGCCGCCTTGATAACTCACATAACCATACAGCCGATCTGGCGCGACGGTGATCACCTGCGCCGTTAAATTCTGTGTCGCCGGGGCCAGGAGAATTTGTGTGATTCCCAGGGCAGACCCGCCAAAGGTAGCGACCTTCCCATCGCACCAGGGTTGCGCCAGAATCCAGTCCACGGTCGCCGGGCCATCCTGAAAACCTTCGCGCCAGCCTTCGGAGTAGAAGACACGAGGCTTGCCTTCGCTGTCGTGCATGCCACGAATATCCTGAATCACACCCACATAGCCGCGCTTCACGAAGTCTTTCACAAAACCCGCTGGACGGCTATAGGTACTGCGACACAGCACAACGGGCCAGGGCCCTTCGCCTTTTTCTGGCATCCACACCTCCGTTGCCAACTTGGTACCGTCTTCCATGGGCAACATGGTCAGGATATGGCGCTCCGCATCCGCAGCGACGGATGGAAGTGCACAAAGCAATGCAAGAACCAGAAATGTTTTACAGGATTTATACATGGTCAGCTCTCCGGATTAAACCTCACCATAGGATAAAGCGACTCCCTTTGTCTACCTTTCCAGCTTGCATCCCCCCGGAGCGGGTGCTAGCCTAGAGGCAATCCGGGAATAAGGAATTCATGAGCAACTTTTTCAGTTCACCTATCGTTCGGGCTTTGGCGGCCATGATTATTGTTTTCGCGCTGGGCCTCATATTCAGCGCGGACAGCAGCACAGCACCCGAAGACGGTTACAACTTCTTCAGCCCGGATGGCGCCTTTTACAAATGGCAAACCCACCGCGATATGCTGCGACAGGTCTCGGTCTACGGCATGCTCGCCTGTGGCATGACCCTCGTCATCATCACGGGAGGTATCGATTTGTCGGTTGGGAGTGTGCTAGGACTCAACGCCGTACTCTTTTCGCTCATGACCATTCATTACGGGTGGTCAGCCTGGCTCGCTATTCCCCTGTGCATTCTCATCGGTCTTCTACTCGGCGGAGTTTCGGGCACGCTCATGGCCCGCCTCAACATGCAACCTTTTATTGTCACGTTGGCCATGATGGTCTTCGCGCGGGGCCTCGCCAAATTCGCATCAGGGGGCCAGAAGATTTCGACCTATGTGCAAAATGAAGACCTGAGCACCACACTCAAGGATCTCCCCCCCATTTTCTCCACACTGGATATGCGCGTACTGGGCGATAACATCGCAATGGTCACGCTCATCTTTCTGGTATGCGTGCTACTCACCTGGATCCTGCTGGCCCACCTCCATGTTGGACGACACCTCTATGCTATCGGGGGCAACGAAGAAGCTGCACGTCTTTCCGGCCTGCCCGTAACCCGCACGAAGATCCTGGCCTATGCACTTTGCGGTGCCTTTGCAGCCATCGCCGGTGTCTGTCAGGCAGCACAGGAATACCAGGGCGATCCTGAGTCCGGCGCGACCTATGAACTCACCGCCATCGCCATGGTCGTCATCGGCGGTACCAGCCTTATGGGCGGGCGCGGCTCGGTACTCCTCACCCTTATTGGCTGTCTCACTATCGGCTATCTCGATAAAATCCTCAGCATCAACGCCGTTGGCGAAGCTAGTCGTCTCATGCTCACCGGTGCAATTATTGTTGCTGCGGTCGTCTTCCAGCGCAAACAGGCTTAAGCTCGGATTCATAAAACACTTAGCACCGGGTTAGCCATCAAAAACGCTAGCATGCAAAGCACTTAAACTGCGAAAATACAGCCCTCCCTGAAACAAAGTGCAAAATACTTTGTAGCCTATGTAACCCTTTCTGCATCTTGCGGGTATAATTTGGTAGGCACCGGAACGATGCGACGCATCAGGAGGAATTTATGAGTACATCGCATGCCGTCCCGGAGACCGTGGAAAAAGTTGAGGCCCTTTTAGCGGGGGAGGAAACAGAGGCTTCGGTTTCAGACACAGAACAAGAAACAACCATGGAGCAGAGTTCCTTTCAGGAAAAGCTCTTTCTAGCGGGAGGATTAAGTGCTGTAGCAATTCTCGCAACGGGGTGTCCCCCGGTAGTACCCAAAACAGCCGTGGATTCCTATCCCGATACCGAGCCACCCGCACTGACCGCCTTACAACGCCGTCTCATTGCACGTATGACCTTTGGCCAGAATGCCCGTGAAGCAGATCTGCTGGCGAGCCTGGGCTACAGTGCCTACGTGGAATACCATCTGGATCATCTGAATATCGCCGATCCGGATCTGAATGGTGTACTCAATAGTTTTAATACCTTAAATTTCACGGCCAAACAATATGCAGACTTTATTTATAACGGCAACTATCTGCCCGTTCAGGAATTTTTTGGCGCAACCTTTTTCCGCAGTGCCTACAGCCGTCGCCAGCTCTTTGAGCGCATGGTCGAATTCTGGACCAACCATTTCAGCATCTATATCAAAAAGGATGCAGAGTACTATCTAAAACCCGTTGACGATCGCGTAGTGATTCGCCCCAATGCACTCGGCAATTTCCCCGACCTGCTCATGGCCAGCGCAAAAAGCCCCGCCATGCTCTATTACCTGGACAACATCACCAATGTTAAACAGGCCCCCAACCAGAACTACGCCCGCGAATTGCTAGAACTCCATACCCTGGGTGCCGACAACCTGTACACACAACAAGACATCGAAGAGGTATCCCGCTGCTTTACAGGTTGGAGCTTAAACGGCAATAGTAACACCCCGAGTGCTGGCACCTTCTACTTCAATCCGAATACACACGACAACGATGCCAAACAGTTCCTGGGCTATGACATCCCGGCAGGAGGCGGTATCCGCGATGGTGAAATCGTCCTGGAAATCCTCAGCATGGATTCGGTCATTGCACCCTATACGGCACAATTCATTGCAGGCAAAATGGCTGTGCAATTTTTCGGCTATGACCCGCCCCAGGCCTATATCGATTCTATCGCCCTCGCCTATGTGAATACAGGTGGCGACATCAAAGCCATGGTCCGTGCAGCGTTGGCCCAGTCCTGGATCGCACAAGCTACCGACAAGTTAAAGCGACCCTATCACTTTGCAATTTCATCCTTACGCGCACGCCCCTCTTCTCTCGTAAACATGAACAATTTCAGCTACATCATCGACACCATGGGGAATCACCCCTATTACTGGGCACCCCCGAACGGCTACCCCGATGAACCCGAATTCTGGGGCGGCTTCCTCCTTTCACGCTGGAATATCGCATCCTATGTACCCCTGGCAGATCAGACGGTGTACTACAACGTCCTGAAATTTACCGATGCCGCAACCGATGAAGATTTCCTCGATCTCGTGGACAGCCACTATTTCGCAGGTGTCATGTCAACGGATACACGCAACGCACTATCGGCCTATCTGGCACTGGCACCCAACAATTTCTGGCAACGCAAATACGCCCTCGGGCTGGCGATATCGGCTGCTGAATATCAGTGGTATTAAACGTGAAAAAGAAATCTACAGCCCAAAAGAGGAGTACATACCATGACTAAACCAACCTGTAACGGATGCCAGGAATATAACAATCTCAATCGACGTGCATTTCTGAAAGGAAGCGCTGTCTCACTCAGTGCACTCATGGCAGCACCCGCCTGGATGCCCCGCGTTGCTTTCGCAGGTGCAGAAAACTCCGATCGTGATGTCATCATTTCGATTTATCTGCGGGGTGGCGCGGATGGTCTTACCCTCTGTACACCCTATTTCGAGGACCGCTACTATGCGCTTCGTCCATCTATAAGTGTGCCCCGGCCCGACAGTGGCGATCCCAATGCAGGTACAGCACTGGATGACTTTTTCATGCTCCCCCCCGCCATGACCGGGCTGCTCCCCGCGTTTGATGCCCTGGATTTATGTGTAGTTCATGCCTGTGGTTCACAGGACGATACACGCTCCCACTTTGATGCACAGTACTTTATGGAAACGGGCGAGCCGGGTAACAACGGCCTGGATACCGGGTGGTTGGGACGACACATATTGAACAGTGCACCAATGGATGCACAGGCCGTTTTACGTGCAGCCAGTATCAGTAATGCTATACCCGACATGCTCCTCGGCAGTCCACAAACGCTACCCATCCCGAACCCCGCTGATTTTTCACTGAGTCTGGGGGGCGGCAATCCTGAACAGCGTCTTCTTACGCTTGAAGCCCTGTACGCTAATGCAGCAGAACCACTGAAGACATCAGCCGAAAACACACAGGCTGTGTTTGATTTACTGGACAGCATCGATTTTGAAAACTATGTGCCTGCTGGAAGTGCTGTTTACCCCGAAAACGACAACCTGTCCCGCGGCCTGAAAGCCACTGCTGCCCTCATTAAAGCCGAAGCAGGAGTTGAAGCCATTGCTATGGATGCCGGAAGCTGGGACACCCATGTTAACCAGGGGTCTATCACGGGTTTCATGGCCAACAACATGCAATCCCTGGCTGATTCCCTCGGCGCATTCCACGCTGATGTCATCGCCTCGGGCGATTACAATGTAACTGTAGTGGTCATGTCCGAATTCGGGCGGGTCGCATGGCAAAATGGAAGTGGCGGTACCGACCATGGTCATGGTGGTTGTATGTTTGTCTTGGGAAACAACATCAATGGCGGCCAGGTCATTACCCAATGGCCCGGCCTGGAGGGAGAAGACCTCTACGAAGGACAAGACCTCGATGTGACCATCGACTACCGCGATGTCCTCGCAGAGATCGTGCAAAACCGATTGGGTAACAACAACCTCGCGACCGTCTTCCCCAATTACGCACCCACATTCCAGGGGATAACAACAGTCTAAGGCTATTAGCCATTTTCAATGTATCCGACATAACCCCCTGTAGATCTATCTGCAGGGGGTTTTATCAGGTACGTGATACAAAAGCTCGCACACACGGATTATTCAAAATAAATCTTAGAGCGCTTTAACAAATTATAGATACGGAGCTGCGTCAGTGAGGACAAGGTTGGCAAGAAACAAAAACGGAGGCATAGCAGGCTACGGTGAGTTTTTGTGACGCAGCCAACCGATGCCACAACAAGCAGATTCGTAACAATAATTTGTTAAAATGCTCTAGCACCCAGTGAACCTGCACCAGCAACAAGACCAGCCATCAGGCCCATAGCGACAAACTGGAATACCGGGTTATCCGGTGGCGCGATGAAGCTATACTCTACAAAATACTGCACCACCGTAGTGCCCACACCGATAATGACCCCCACCAGGAGCGATGGAAGCCATTCCAGCTCCATCTTGAATACAGCACCTGCTGTACCCCCAAGAATACCACCCAACACCATACCTGTACTGGCACCTGTCATGATAACCGTCATACCCGATCCCCGCATCAACATATAGCACACCATCATGAGCACTGCGCCCCCCACAGCCGCACCCGCCGTTCCCCAGAGTATAGAGTGTAGCGCAATGCCTTTTATCCAATCCGTCCAGGATTGCTGATTTTGTGTAGTCGCTGGACTACGAGGCGCTGCCGGTCGGCTCCCCAATATATCTTCACCCATTCCACCGGCCATAGCCAGACTTACACCACAGGCCGGGCAGGTACCCTGGCTCATCTGGGCACGCGCCATTTTGTGTCCACAGATAGGGCAGTCCACGACATTTTGCTGAACAGACATACAACCTCCTGAAAGTGTATTGTGGTCAAACTGCCCATGACCCGGATACTGCTTCATAAGCTCCGTCCATAGTGACACAAATTCAGGAATCTGTAAAGAAGTCGCTATCCAGCGCAAGGGCGGAATCGTTCTGCACGTCATCCACATCCCAGCTCTGCTGAACATCCACTTTACACATTATTGATACTGCTCCAGCGCAGCCTGAAGTTTTTTATGCGCTGCCTTCGCTTCACCATCCAGCTTCCCATCCAGACTCTTTTCTTCAAGGGGGTCCGTAGCAACATGATAAAAACGTCCATCTTCATAAAGTTTATACGACTGATCCCTGGCAAAAACAGACCTGGAAAAGGCCCCCCAATCCGGCTTGTAGTAGCAATAGATCCATTCCCGAGGCGGCGTCGCCTTACCCAATACCTGCGGCAGAAAACTTTGCCCATCAAGATGATGCCCTACAGGTGCTGCTACCCCGGTCGCCTCCAGCAAGGTTGGCAAAAAATCCGTAAAGTCAACGAGGTCATCCGTCTCCACGCCCTTCGCAGCGCGACCAGGCCAATGGGCAATCAACGGTACATGGGTCCCCGCATCCGTCGTCTCCCCTTTTTTGCCTTGAATTCTGCCGCCACCTTCCATCTTGCTCAGAATGTCTTTGTGGGTGCCATTATCCGTGGTAAAGAGCAACAACGTATTCTCCGCAATGCCTTCGTCTTCCAGCGTCTTTGATATACGTCCCACAATTTTGTCCATGTACGCCACCATATCTTGCAAATAAATCGGCCGATCTTTATGCCGATTCCCCTCAGTCCAGATTTCAGAGTCGGGTGTGGGGGTGAACGGGTTATGGGTCAACGCCATGGGGAAGTAGAGAAAGAAGGGTTCCTCTTTGTTCTTCTGAATAAAATCCACTGCATAATCGGCGAACATCTCAGGGCCATACGCCCCCTTAAACACTTCCAACGCATTGCCATCGATGTTCAGACCCGGTTCTGCGTACCGATTGGACTTTTCTTCAATCTGCCACACACAAGAATTATCGAATCCCGCCTGTGCAGGTGTGGACCCCGTGCCCACCCACTGATCATGACGACCCCAGAGCTGCCACTTCCCCACAACACAGGTACGATAACCGCCAGCCTTTAAGATATGTGCGAAGGTGGTCTCCCCGGGATCCAGATGGCCAAAGGCTTTGTAGTTTCTGAAATTATATTTCCCCGTCATGATCTGCACACGCGAAGGGGTACACAAGGGTTGAGAATAACAATGTGTAAAACGCACCCCCTCCGCAGCCATAGCGTCCAGGTTGGGTGTCTTGTAGCTCGCACCGCCATAACAACCCAGGCCTTCCACGCCCAAATCATCCGCCATGATAAGAACCACATTGGGTCGTTGTGCCTCAGCCGCCTGGGCGACTCCAGAAAAAAAGGTTATGATTACAACACTTAGGGCAATCCAACTCTTCATGAGGCACTCCTTCCTGGACTAAAGCTGCGTCAGCCCATAAACCCGATGGGCATTCGCCGTTGTTTGATCTGCGAAACTATCAACATCCACGCCCTTCAACGCCGCGATACACGCAGCAGTGTGTTCCACATACCACGGCTCACAGCGTTTACCACGCACGGGCACAGGCGCAAGATAGGGCGCATCGGTCTCTACCAGCAAACGGTCCAGGGGTACCACCGCTACAGCATCACGCAACTGTTGCGCCTTGGCAAAGGTAACATTCCCGGCAAAAGAAATATAGAATCCCAGATCGACAAACTTTTCCGCATATTCCGCAGGACTGCCGAAGCAGTGCATGATGCAACCCTTGAGTCGGTCCGCATAGTCACTCAGGATAGCATAGCAATCCGCATCAGCCTCGCGGTTATGGATAACAATGGGCAGGTCAAGGTCACAGGCCAACTCAAGCTGCATGTGAAAAGCGCGCGCCTGATCTTCGCGAGGTGAGTACTCATTGAAATAATCCAGCCCCATCTCCCCCAACCCAATCACCCCCGGCTCCCCGGCCAATGTGCGTACCCGCGCCAGCATGGCATCGTCCATGTCCTTTGCGTAATAGGGGTGCACCCCCACCACCGCATAAACCTGTTCCCGCACCAGCTTCAGCCCTGCTTCACTCGACGGAACATCATCACCAATAACGACCAGCCAGTCCAGACGTTCCAGCGAAGCGGTTATCGCGGCTTCCTGGTCATCATGAAAACGCTTGCTCTGGAGGTGGCAATGGGTATCAACAAGGCCCATTATTCTTTCCCCGGTGCGCCCACTGCTGCACCACCCGGTTTGTCATCACCACCACGACCCCGGCCACGACCCCGACGGCGACGACGGCGTTTACTGCCATCACCCTTATCCTGGCTCTTGGTCTCTTGTGCTGGCCTGTTTTGTTGTGCTGGCTTATCGTCCCGTTTTTCAGTACGGGGTGCGCGCTTGGGGCTTCGTTCTGTATTGCTACGCTCCCGCTGACCTTCCCGTGGCTTATCCCGATTATCCCGATCATCCTGTTGTGGACGTGACCGCTCCTCACTTCTTGCAGACCGATCTTCAACGGACTTCACTTCTTCCCGTTCCACCTGTTGCTGACGGCTCCGCCGCTTCATGACCTCATACTGGTCATTTTCATAACTGAGACAACAAAGCAACCGCCCACACTGTCCACTGATTTTTGACGGATTCAGCGAAAGGTTCTGCTTCTTCGCCATACGCATGCTGATAGGCTTAAAATCTTCCAGCCAGGTAGTACAGCACAACTCACGACCACAGCCACCCAGTCCGCCCACCATCTTCGCCTCATCCCGCACCTGGATATGACGCAACTCAATGCGCGCACGCAAATCATGCGCCAGGTCCCGCACCAGTTCCCGGAAATCCACCCGATCATCCGCCGTAAAATAAAAAATTATCTTGCGCTTGTCAAAGGTATACTCCACATCCACCAGCTTCATGGGCAATTCACGTTCACGGATCTTGCGCTGACAAATCCCCTTCGCGCGCCCCTCTTCTTCCTCCAGCCAATTGAAGGTATCCTCGTCCTTAACATTGGCACGACGCACCACGCGCATACTATAACGTGAACGCATCTCCTCCGGACAGGGTTCGGGCGGGAGCAGGCAAATGCCCCACTCCTTACCCCGTTCCGTTTCCACGATACAGGATTCATCCCGATTTAGCTGGATGTCTTCACATTTAAACGTGAACACCCGTCGCGGCTTACGCAGCCGAACTTTGACGGTATGCATTATATAAATACCTTCCTATGCACCGCTATGGAGCCAGCGCAAAAAAGAGATCGCGAAAAACACGATCTACATTCAGATTTCGTTCTATGTACACCCAGGCCTTTTCAATGGCACCCAACTTGGATGCCACATCACGCTGGTCATAAGTCGCCAGTCGATCCACCTGGTCACGATTCAAGACCTGGCGCTCATCCTGCGTGGCAGTATACACCAGCACATCCCGATACCAGGTTTCCAACAAGTATAAGTATTCCATGAGGTCACGTCGAATTAAAGCCTCAATGAGGGCCATCTGCTCATTCTTCGACTCCTCACGCTCCTCCTTCGACACATCCTGCGCACCGCCCTGCTCCAGATCCGCCTTCACCGATGCCTTGATGTTATCCCCCTCCGCCTTCATGTGGGTCACGAAGACCTCACTCACCGTCAACGGATCCTCGCCCTCTGCAAGGCGCAGGGTTACATCCAGCACCAGATTCCGCTTCTCTGAATCCACCAGATCCAGCGCACGGGACATCTGCCCCTGAGACACCGCTGCCAATGCTTCCGCTACAGGCGCAGGTATATCACGGTCACGAAGAAGTAATTCCTGTACCGTCTCCGGGCGCAACGCACCAAAACGCACCTGCTGACAACGGGAGCGTATGGTAGGCAATAATCGACGCGGTGCCTCGGTGAGCAATATAAACGCCGTTTTACTGGGCGGCTCTTCCAGCGTTTTCAAAAAATGGTTCTGCGCGTCAGGGCGCATACGGTCCACATCATGCACAATAAATACACGCCAATCCCCCTCAAACGGACGATACATGGACAATTCATTCATGAAATCCACCACATCCACACCTATATTGCGCGCCTTACCCGAAGGCGATATTTCCTTCACATCCGGGTGCGTACCATGCTCTATCTTGCGACAGGTGAGGCATTCACCACAGCAATCCGCTTCGTGCTCTTTACAATTAAGGGCCTTGATCATCTCGCGTGCCGCCAGCGCTTTCCCTACCCCATTCGGTCCATGAAACAACATACCATTGGGTACACGCCCCGAACGGATAATGTTCTGTAAAAAACGGATGGGAATGGCCTGGTCGCGAATATCCAGCAAACTCATAGCAAGCCCTCCACCGCCGATTGAATCTCCAGCGCAATGGAATCAATCTCCTGGGCGCCATCAATCACCAATACCCGCTCCGGCTCCGCTCTGGCAATGTCCAAAAAACCGGCGCGCACCGCCTGATGAAATTCCAGCTTCTCGCTTTCCAGACGATCAGCAGTCCCGCGGATACGTGCGCGATCGAGACCCACCACAGGATCCAGATCAAGGAGAAAGGTTTTATCAGGCCAGATACCCGCCGTTGCAATCTTGTGCAATGTCGCCAGGACTTCACCCGCTACACCACGGGCCGCACCCTGATACGCTGTCGTCGAATCCGCAAAACGATCACACAAGATTACCGCACCCGCCTCCAGTGCAGGTCGGATTTTTTCATGCACATGCTGGGCACGTGCCGCCGCATACAAAAGCAATTCCGCTTCGGTACCCATAGCACCATGTTCCGGATTCAACAACACCTCACGGATACGTTCAGCAATGACCGTGCCGCCCGGCTCCCGGGTCTCCACCACAACCTTCCCCTGCGCCTCCAGATATTCCCGCAACAATGCAATCTGGGTACTCTTCCCACAGCCCTCCCCGCCTTCAAAACTGATAAAGACACCGCTCATTCCTCCACCACCTTCTCCCGGGCCACCTTGCCCGCTTCGAAATAATCCTCCAGACCCGCGCCATCTTCCGCAGCCAGCAAAGCCGAAAACTCATCCAGACGACCACGCATGGCCTTCACCCCTTGCAGGATAGCCGCCTTATTCGTCAGGCTGATATCACGCCAGGTTTCCGGTCGTCCTGCTGCTATCCGGGTCACATCACGAAAACCATTCCCCACAAACTTGCTGATGTCGCCCTGTTGTCCAGCCAATTCAGCGATAGCCGATGCCAGAATATGCGGTACATGGCTGGTGTGCGCGAGTATGTCGTCGTGCTTGGCAGGGTCTATCCCCACCACTTCTGTACCCACCGCTTCCCATAAAGCACAAACCTTGGCCCGGGCACCCGCATCGAGGGTGTCGCCCTCCTCAACCAGGCATACAGAACCTTCATAGAAATGTGCTTCGCCATGTTCCGGGCCAAAAACTTCGGCACCTGCCATGGGGTGGGCACCAATGAAACGACGCGGGGCATGCCAGGTGGCATCAGCATGGGCCGCAATAGCCCCCTTCGTACTGGCGACATCCGTGATAATACAATCGTCATTCACAACAAGACGCAGCGTATCCAGCATGGGAATCACCAGCGCTGCGGGGCCTGCGAGTACTACACAATCACTGCCTTCCACACCCGTCACCAGATCCAGGCTGGACACATCAATGGCACCCCGCTCCAGCGCCACATCGAGAGAGCATTGCCGACGACCCACACCCACCACACGCTTCGCCAGGCCACGGGACTTCATTGCCAGCCCGAGGGAGCTGCCTAATAATCCAACACCAGCTATGGTCACTTGCTTAAACATTGATAAATTATGCTCTTTTTCTCATAAAAAAACCCACCCTCAGCCTCATAGGCCCGGGTGGGGTACTGTACCATGTAGAAGCCGTCAGGCGCACACTGTTGCAGTCGCCACAGCCTCCGCCACCGTAAACTTTTCGAGATACAATGCACGACCGATGATGACCTCATCCACGCCATCCCCTTCCAGGTCGCGGACGGCACGTACATCATCCAGCGAAGACATGCCACCAGAAATGGTTACAGGGATATTGACCGCACGGGCCAACGCACCTGTCGTCTCAATATTGGGCCCCTTCATCATGCCATCGCTCAGTATATCCGTATAGATAATCCGCGCGGCACCCGCTGCCTCAACCTGCTTCGCAAAGTCAATGGCATCGGTACCAGTATCTTCCAGCCAACCCGCCAGAGAAACCTTACCCGCACGGGCATCAATTCCCACGGCAATCTTTCCCGGATGGGCTGCACAAGCCGCCTTCAGCAACGCAGGATCCTCATGCGCCGCTGTCCCGAGAATCACCCGATCTGCACCTGCTGCAAGTACGGTATTGATGGTCTCCATATTACGAATACCACCACCGACTTCAAAAGGTACACCAGCAGCCTTGAGCGCCAATAACTGCGTTTCAACACAGCAACGGCCTTCCTTGGCACCATCCAAATCAACGATATGAATGATACCCTCGCCCAATGCAGCCCAGAACGTCTTCACCTGAGCCACGGGATCCTCTGAAAACACTGTTTCCTGATCGTAGTCACCCTGGACCAGATTAACGCATAACCCGCCCCGGATATCGACCGCTGGAACAATGCGCATAATTATGCGGCTTCCTTCTCAAGGGCAACCTTTACCTGCTCTACGATAACGGTAAATGCCGCTTCGTCTGTTGCAGCGATTTCAGCCAGTACCTTGCGGTCCAGGTCGATGTTTGCCATCTTGAGGCCACTGATAAAGCGGCTATAGGTCACGCCATTGGCACGACACCCGGCACTGATGCGGGTAATCCAAAGGCGACGAAAGTTACGTTTCTTGGCCTTGCGGTCACGATAGGCATACTGCCCGGCGTGATCCACGGCCTGCATCGCGGTCTTGATTAACCGGTGACGACTGCCCCGGTACCCTTTGGCGAGCTTTAATATTTTCTTGCGACGACGGCGTGAAGCCGGACTATTTGTTGAACGAGGCATTAGATTACTCCTCTATATCTTGCGTTCTGCGTTAATTGTAAAAGTTGTATCACTAGCTTATGCGTATGGAATCATTCTCAAGATACGCTTCTTTTCCACTGCCACCAGCAAAGTGCTGTTGCGCAAATTGCGGCGACGCTTCGCAGATTTAGACGTCTTCAGGTGTCGATTAAACGCTTTATTACGCTTTAACTGGCCACTCTTGGTTTTCTTGAAACGCTTCGCAGCAGCGCGGTTCGTTTTAATCTTAGGCATTACATACCTCCTCGTATTGCATACAGTATTACCCTGTAGCCCGCTTAACATTCAGGCCTTACAGGGGACGAGCACAATCCCGGTCTCACTTAACCGGAGACAGCACCATGCTCATGTTCCGGCCCTCCAGCCGCGACCCCATAGGATTATAATCTCCGGTGACCAAATCCTGTGTACCCTCCAGCACGCGCTGGAGAATCTCCCGTCCAAATTCCGGGTGAGCCATTTCACGACCACGAAACATGATCGTAATCTTTACTTTATTACCCTCAGACAAAAATTCACGCACATGGTTCGTCTTGTAGTCGAAGTCATGCGTATCAATCTTTGGACGGTACTTTATCTCTTTTAGCGTTACCGTGTGCTGATTCTTACGCGCATCACGGGCACGACGTTTCTGTTCATAACGGTACTTCCCATAATCCATAATCCGACATACAGGCGGATCCGCTTTGGGCGCAACCTCTACCAGATCCAGTCCCTGCTCCTCAGCATCACGTAACGCCCGCTCCGGGCTCATGATTCCAAGTTGCTCTCCTTCATCATCAATCACACGTATCTGTAGTCCACGTATCTGGTCATTGACCCGTGTGCGATCTACGACTGGCTTATTGCTCGGCTTGGCGATGAGTTTACCTCCCGGGGCCCCATGCCCCAATACAAGTGTTCCACGCGGTTCTCTCGAACAGGCACACGCCCATTCACCGCAAACAAAAAAAACGGCGCAGAGCACCAGCCCTACGCCGTTATACTTTTACCAAGTACAGCGTGCACAACATTACGTGTGCGAGTAACCCGAACGTGCTGACCCAAAGGCCGCAGTGGGGTGAGGAGCCGGTACTCCTTCTTGGTGCAATCGGATAAACTCCGTTCACACAGGGGCAAAGTGTAGCACACTTCCCCATGGAATTCAAACAAAGACCCAGGCAACAAATGGGTTTAGCTCATCTTCTGATCCGCATGGCGCGCACGATGACGGGCCCGCTTTTCAAGGATTTCCTGTAATTTTCTGGATTTACGCAGTGCTTTCTCATGATCCGGCTGCAACACCAGGATTTTGTTCATGCAACGCATGGCATTGGCATAATCATGGCGATGAATATGCCCCGCCCCTATATTATAAATCGCCGCAACCAGCTTTTTCTTGAGCTTGGGATTCTCGGAATCCTCTTCAAATGCCTTTTTATAGACCTTCAGCGCCTTTTCATAATCATGCTGCTTAAAAAAGAAATCCCCCTCCAGTTCACCCTCAACATGCTTGTCCGGGTGATGCTTGGCAATATACTGATTCTTCTCGCGCTCCTGCAACTCCGCATACTGCTCAGGTGAGAATATCCCCTCCGTTGCATGGCGCTCAATCAGCATACTGATATTGTTGGAAGCAGGATCCTCTGGAATCACATAAAAATGAGAAGCACTCGACTTATACGGGGCATAGGTTATCCCCTTTACAATCTCACCATCCTTGAATT
>CALAXS010000758.1 GCA_937895305.1 uncultured bacterium | reverse complement strand
TGTCCAGCAGTGCCGAGGAACAAGCTATCGAGCAGTATAATATTCCAGACCATATACAGCATCCCTTTATTGCATGTACTGCCGAGGAATTAGCACGGTTGCGTGCTGCTTATGATGGTGAAGGTGAAAATCATGGGGTAGTTACTTCACACGTAAAAGAAGCGGATGCGTATCTTGGGGAGACGGTCATCTTTCCACCGCGCGGGGGGCAACACAATCAGTGGTATCAATGCCAGGATTGTCAGATGGGCCTGGAGACTGTTGATGCGACACACCATCGCTGCCCCAAGTGCAAGACGGTGTACTCGGGTTATCCCTATGATGATTGTTTGTTCACGAAGCAGCACAGCGACAACCTGAAAGGGGCTTTGGCCACCGCTTGGGCCTATGCCATCACTGAGGATAAGAACTACGCCCGACACACAGCCACAGTTTTGCTGGGCTATGCAGCCCGCTACAGCGATTATCCGTACCACGACAACACAGCCACCAGAGACCCAGAGAAACACAAATCATCCGGCGGACATCTGAATGAACAAACCCTCGGCGAAGCGTCCCTTTTAAGTACCCAGATTGCGCCGGCCTATGACCTGATTTACAATTCCAGCGTTCTCTCTGAGGAAGACCACACTGCAATTCGGACTGGGCTGCTCATACCCATGCTTCAGAATCTGGATAAGAATAAAGCAGGAAAAAGTAATTGGCAAAGCTGGCACAACGCAGCCATGTTATGGGGTGGGGCCCTATTGGGTGATTTATCCTGGGTGCAGAAATCCATCGAAGCAGAGGGCAATGGGTTTCGACCCCAAATGAAAATATCGGTCATGCCGGAGGGGATGTGGTATGAGAACAGTTGGGCATATCACTTTTACACACTAAGGGCATTGACCCTACAGGCCGAAGGCGCACGGCGTTTGGGTATAGACCTGTGGAATGATGACACATTTAAAAAAATGTTCATGCTACCGGTGCATTACACCATGCCCGATAATTCACTGCCCCGTTTCGGTGACGATGTGAATTCATCTGCCAAAATGGGGGGGGCGATGATGGAACAAGCCTACCATGCCTATGACGATCCAGCAATTCTGGCTTTACTACACAGTGGCCCTACATTCGAGAGTATTCTCCTGGGTAGAGATGAACAGCGACCAGCATCCATGCCCCCCCTGAAAAGTGATGTATTTAAAGGTACAGGTCACGCCATCTTGCGAACCCATGGCGAGGCAGGATTGGCCGCTGTGATGACCTTTGGGCCTTATGGTGGTTCCCATGGTCACTTCGACAAGTTGAGTTTCGTCTTCTTTGGGCACGAACGTGAGCTCGGTGTTGATCCCGGCCGTGCACGAAGCCAGGCCTACCGACTCCCCATTCATGCGAATTGGTATAAAGCCAGCGTTGGGCATAATGCCGTGCTCGTGGATGGCGTAAGCCAGGAACCTGCCGAGGGGGAGTTATTGTTCTTTTCGCATTCTAAAGAGAAGGCTGCTGTTAGTGCACGATGTGATGACGCTTATCCGGGTGTTGGGTATATGCGGACACTGGTCTTGATGCAAAGTTATCTTTTGGTGGTGGACCAACTCGTATCGGACACGGAACGTCGTTTCGACTGGGTTTACCATAATCGCGGTGTTGAAGTTTTGTGCGATGTAGCGAGTAACACACCCAGCGATGATACCTATCCTGGTCAAGCGTACATAGACAATGCGAAGGTTGGAAGTACAAGCGAGCCCATTCAGGTTCAATTTGTTGATGGTGAGGTGACCACCCGATTGAGTATGGCTGCGAATGCCGATACGCTTGTACTGGTTGGGGATGGCGTGGGGGCCAGTATGTTAGAGCGGGTGCCCATGACGATGTTGACCCGCAATGGTCAAAATGTATCCTTTGTGGCTGTGCTTGAACCAGTTCTGATGGGCAATCAGCACACTGTGCAGAGCGTTTCCATCAAGCAAGAAGAGGGTAACTCATTAGTCACC
>CALAXS010000757.1 GCA_937895305.1 uncultured bacterium | reverse complement strand
GAAGTAGGCGCCATATCCAGACGATCCGGCGCAGAACTCTCCGTTGTCGCAGAAACCGTTATGGAAGGACTCCAACTTGGTGACAGTGTTGCTATTAACGGCGCCTGCATGACCGTAGCTGCCATGACGGAGAACCAATTCGTGGTACAGGTTTCCCCCGAATCCTTCAACAAAACCACCCTCGGCCTCCTTCAGCCGGGACACGCCGTCAATCTCGAACGGGCAATGCACGCCAACGGCCGCTTTGGTGGTCACTTTGTGCAAGGCCATGTGGATGGTGTTGGAAAAATTGAATCCGTAACCGACCAGGGTGAATTTCAGCTCTGGAAATTTCGCGCCCCTGAAAATGTCGCAAAATACCTCGTGCCCAAAGGTTCCGTCACCATCGACGGCATCAGCCTCACTGTGGTCGACCCCGAGCGAGACACCTTCTGCGTCGCTATTATCCCTGCAACCCTCGCCAAAACAAGCCTTTCCAGCAAAGGTACCGGTGCTCCGGTCAACATGGAAGCCGATTGCCTTGGCAAGCACATCTATCACTATCTCCACGGAGGAAACTCCGGCGCATTAACAAAAGACCTCTTGAAACAACATGGTTTCATTTAGGAGTACAGCCGCATGATTACACCCATCCCCGAAATACTGGACGACTTACGTGCTGGTAAAATGATTATCCTCGTCGATGACGAAGATCGTGAAAACGAAGGCGATCTCGTCGTTGCTGCAGAGCATGCCACGGGAGAAAACATCAATTTCATGGCTACCCACGGCCGCGGACTTATTTGTATGCCCATGACCCTCGAACGCCTGGAAGAACTTGATCTTCCCCCCATGACCACGAAAAACACTTCCCCCTTCGGAACCGCCTTCCACCTTTCCTTTGAGGCAGCCACTGGCGTTACCACAGGTATCAGCGCCCAGGACCGCGCCCATTCCATCCGCGTCGCATCCGAACCCAGCACGATGAAAGACGACCTCGTCCGACCTGGTCACGTCTTCCCGCTCGCTGCGAAAAAAGGCGGTGTACTCGTGCGTGCCGGTCAAACCGAGGGTTCCGTGGATCTCTGTCGCCTTGCAGGTATGCGTGAAGCAGCCGTTATCTGCGAGATTATGAAAGAAGACGGCACCATGGCCCGTATGCCCCAACTTGAAGTTTTCTCCAGGGAACACGGCATCAAAATCTGTACCGTTCAAGATCTCATCGAATTCCGACGCAAAGAAGAAAGCACCGTCCACCTGGCAGCATCTACCAAACTCCCCACCAACTACGGCGAATTTGAGATGCGCATCTTTGAATCCGAAACCGATAACCTGCAACACATCGCCCTTGTGCACGGCGACCTCGCAGACTGTGACACCCCCATCGTTCGCGTTCACTCCGAATGCCTCACCGGGGATCTCTTCGGTTCCTTGCGCTGCGACTGTGGAATCCAGCTCGACAAAGCCATGAAAATGATTGTAGACGAAGGCTGTGGTGTCCTCCTCTATGTGCGCCAGGAAGGCCGGGGCATCGGACTCGTCAACAAGATTAAAGCCTACAACCTTCAGGACCAGGGCATGGATACCGTCGAGGCCAACGTACACCTCGGCTTTGATCCCGACCCACGTGAATACGGTACAGGCGCACAAATCCTGTCCGCACTTGGCATCAAAAAATTCCGCCTTATCACCAACAACCCCGTTAAGCGTGCCGGCCTCGTAGGCTATGGTCTCGAAGTCATCGACCGGGTCCCCATCGAAATTCCAGCCAACGATATTAACCGGAACTACATGGCCACCAAAAAAGAGAAGATGGGGCACATCTTCGAGAAAACCTGAGCAATACGCGTCATTGCGAGGAGGCTCCGCCGACGTGGCAATCTCTTGGTCCAGTAGACCGGACAGTCACAGCGCATGCTTCCACACCAACGACGACTTGAACAAGAGATTGCCGCGCCTCGTTGTACTCGGCTCGCAATGACGTGCTTTTATAAGTCAATAGTAAATGGAAGCGTTCATTTTGAAATACAGTGAAAACTAGATTATTTAATCCACTAACGTGCTACTATAACGACAGCAGAAACCAAGAAGGAGTACGACACCATGACCAATCCTGAAGAACATGATCTGGAACCCGTATTTGAAGGCGGCACAGACGAAACAGCCCAAATCGTTATTGAATTCCTTGAAGCCAATGGTATCCAGGCCTTTGAAAATTCCAATCTGCCACATTCCATTTACCCGGTACTGGGCGATGCCCAGGTATTGGTCAATAAAAACGACGCAGAAAAAGCACGTCAACTCCTTAAAGCGCGTGAAGATGTCAGTGCATCCGAAGCGGACGAAGAAGAATAAATCCTAGTAGAAAAAAATGTAGCGTCAGCATCCTGATGCCGACCCTACAGCCCCTATAGAAAAGGAAGAAACATGCCAAAAATAATTCAAGGCGACTTCATCATCAAAGACAAGCGTATCGCCATCGTCGCAGCGCGATTCAACGAGTTTATCGTAAGCAAACTTGTAGGTGGTGCAGTAGACACCCTCACCCGCCACGGCATTGACGATGACGCCATCACACTCGCGTGGACCCCAGGTGCATTTGAACTACCTGTCGTTGTGAAAAAACTTGCACTGTCCGGCAACTACGATGCAGTCATCGCCCTCGGTTGCGTCATTCGTGGCGGCACACCCCACTTCGACTACGTGGCAGGAGAAGCCGCAAAAGGAATCGGTCAGGTCGCTCTGGACTCCGGCGTGCCCGTCCTCTTTGGTGTACTCACCACCGACACCATCGAACAGGCCATCGAACGCGCTGGTACAAAAGCAGGCAACAAAGGGGCTGATGCAGCCATGGCAGCCATTGAAATGGTCAAGCTTATGGAGCAACTCTAACTTGGAAAGCCCACGCATACGACGCCTCGCAAGAGAACGCGCACTTCAATACCTCTTTGGTCTCGACATAACCAAAGATGAATGGACCGACGGTCTGGAAGACTTTTGGGCCAACACACCCGCCAAACCCGGGGTGCGGAACTATGCCGAAAAGCTGATCGAAGGCGTGGCCCGAAATCAGACTGATCTGGATACGCAAATCTCAAAATCATTGCGCGACTGGACACCCGAACGTATCGGCGGTATCGAGCGGGCCATTATTCGGGTAGCCCTCTTTGAGATGATACATTGCTCCGATGTGCCTGCTGGCGTTGCCATCAACGAAGCCATCGAAGTTGCCAAGCGCTATGGCGGCGACGAAGCACCCCGTTTCGTTAACGGTATTTTAGACGAAATGCGTAAACAGCTCATAGAAGCAGCACTCTAGCAACATGACATGACCTACGCGGACTTACACCTCCACAGCAATCATTCTGATGGCTCTGATACACCCGAAGAAGTTGTAGCCCACGCTTTCAAAGCGGGCGTGGGGGCCATGGCCCTGACTGACCACGACACCCTGTCTGGCGTTGCCCGCGCCGCTCAGGCTGCCCGGGACGCTGGCATCGGTTTTCTTCACGGCACCGAGATCAGCGCACGCTATGAACACCGTGAAATCCATGTAATCGCACTGGGTGTCCAAATCGACCACCCTGAACTCTGTAAAGAACTCGAATTCTACAGCCAGGCGCGCAACAATCGTGCCGCACAGATCATCGAAAAGCTCGAAGCCAACGGCATCCCCTTCGACCACGAACTACTTCAAACCATTGCCGGGCATGCTGCCATAGGCCGCATGCATATCGCCAAGACTCTCACCCTCCAGGGCATTGTAAAGCACCCGCAACAAGCCTTTGACCGATTCCTCAACGCGCGTAAACCCGCCTATGTGCCCAAGCTGGCCATGCCCATGGACGAAGCTATCCAGGTAATTCACGCAGCAGGAGGCCTCGCCTTTGTGGCCCACCCTGGCCTGGGTAAGACAACACGCAAACTTCTGCCCAAATTGCTGACCTTACCCTTCGATGGTATTGAAGCCTACCACGTCAGTCACACCCCTGGACGTACCGAAGAATTCCTTCAACTCGCCCAGTCCGGAAATCTTCTCGTGACGGGTGGAAGCGACTGTCATGGCGACATAAAAGGCAAGCGTGAAATGGGTAACGTGCGTATGCCGCTACACCACTACGAAACACTCTGTGAGACACTGGAGACAATGTCGGGTTAATGCCCTATTCCTCCGGCAACGTTACAACACAGAAGTCCTTCATGTTGTATTCCAATGTCACCAGACCCTCCGGCGATATCTTCGTGTTCGATACACTTAACGTCCGCAGCGATTTCATTATGTTCAGCGTTTGAATACTGGCATTCGATATCTTTGCATGGTCAATGCTCAAGTGCTTCAACTGCATCCTTGCCAGGGATGTCAAGCCATCATCTGTCAATGCAACCGCATTCAAATCCAGCGTCCGCAACTTTTCCAATGGGCGCAATGCACGGATACCCTCATCCGTCACGGAGGTATACAAAAGTTGAAGGCTACGTAACCCGGTCAAATTCTGAAGTGCTGCAATGTGTCCATCACCTACCTCATCACCAGAAAACGACAGACTATGAATGCCTTCGGGATCAAACGAAGCAAGCACACCCAGTGCACTGGCTCCAATATTATGATCCAGTACCAGCTTCGCTTCCTTATCCGCCGCAATGGTAATGCGCCCTTGTGCAGCACCTTTTTCCTGCCATTTTCCATCACCCCCCGCAGTCCAACTGCGCGTCAATATACGACCGATTGAATTCCCGCCAAAGGCAAGCACACGCGCATGGTCCGGTGCAGTCAATACCTCCTCCACAATCGCCGGAGGGGTCGCATCCACTATGCTATACGGTAACGCCTCAATAAGCGCATCAATATCCAGCTGCGATGTCTCCCCCTCAATCGTCAAGCGTTGTAGCGATGTCAATCCCTTCAACCGCGCCATCCGCGCATCGGTCATCTCAAAATGAGGCAAGACCAGTTCATGAATCAAGTCCCCGTTCAGCCCATCGAGAAAATCGAGTTCCTGCGCATCATGAGCAGCGACCGTCAATCGATACGCTTTCTCCGTATCAATATCAATATGACCTACCGCTTCCGCTACAGACGACCAGTTCTCAGCATCCTGCCCTAATTTTTCACGGGACTCCAGCGTGCCTACACTATGATCATCCGGGAACTGCAAATGAACCACTACTTCTTCCACAGGCACCCGTGATCGATATACGTTATACCCGTACAATCCGGTGACCGCGACCAGCGCCAACAACAATACCGGAACCCAACGCGACTGTGGGGCCGTTTGTGCCGTACGCTTCAATAAATATGCCGACCGTGCTAACGCTTCATCACGTTGCATCAAGGACCGACGTAACGCCTCCACCTGTGAATGAGCCTTATCCAGGTATTGCGCCTTCTGCGCACTCTCCCCACGCAACCGCTCCAACTCTGCATCCAGTTCCTCACTCGACAACGAAGCATCCACCGTGCGATCCTGCAACTTGCGTAACTCCTGCTCCAGCTCCTGCATCACCTCACGATTACGCTGTTCCTCTGCTGCCGCTTCCGCCTTGGCACGTTCCGCTGCCTTCAAACTCTCCTTCGCCTCGTTCAATTCCAGTCGCGCAGCAGTGAGCGTACTATGCTTCGTAGCTTCCTGCTTCTTTAGTGAATCCAGCTCACCTACCAATTCCGATTCCGAAGATTTGGCCTGGGCAACCTCCGCATGCAACGCCACCAATTCCGATTGCATCTTTTGTAAGGTTTCCTCCGTAATCCCCTCCGTCGATGCAGCCTGCTCCATCACCATCTCCTGCTCCACCAGCGCTTGCTTCAGGCGCTCCACTTCCTGCTGTGCACTTTCCAACGAAGAGTGGGCCGACTGCCCTTGCTGTTTTAACTGTTCCAGCTCCGCATTCAACGCTTGCTCCGAAGCCGTCGCCTCCTGCGAAGTCACCCGTAACGAATCCAGTTCCTCACGCAACTTCGCCAATTCCGAGTCCCGCTCCGCTGCGCGGGCTTCCGCCTCAGCAACCGCTGCCTGCTGCGAACGGGCTTTATCCGTCAACGCTTGCATCGCCAAACGCGCCTGTTCCAATGTTTCGGATTTATTCTGCTCGTTATCCCGCAGTGCCGCCAACTCCGACTCCAACTGCTGCTCCGAATCGCTAAAGCTTGCAGCCTGGTTATGCAATTCAGACAGCTCCGCCTCCAGCTTGCGCGCTGCTTCTTCGGACATGGTGCTTCTGTTTTCAGCATTGTCCAATGCAGCCTGGCGCGCCTCTAAATCCTCCTG
This sequence comes from uncultured bacterium, assembly GCA_937895305.1. Classification (GTDB taxonomy): domain Bacteria; phylum Hydrogenedentota; class Hydrogenedentia; order Hydrogenedentales; family JAEUWI01; genus CALAXS01. The sequence goes on along the minus strand of CALAXS010000757.1, from coordinate 1,817 downwards.
CAACTTCACCATGGCGGCACGATGTGTTTCCAGTGCCGCATTCTTTTCCACCTCATGCACACGAACCTGCTCCAGCTCTTTTGCCAGTTGACGTTCCGAGTCCGCTGCCGTATCCACCTGCGCCTGCATCGTCTCTAACTGCGCTGCAAGTGTTGCCTTCTCCGCCTCACTCTTTTCCTGCTGTGCCATCACTGCGGAAATAGATGCTTCTCGGCGCTCCAACTGTCCCCGCAAGCCATCCATCTCGCTGCGTGCCACCTCCAGCGCCTCCGCCTTCTCCTGCTCACTCTGACGTAATTGCGCCAACTCCGCCTTTAATGACTTTTCTGAATTCGCAGCCCGTGAAGCATCCCCCTCAACCGCCAACAATTCCGCCTGCATCGCTGCAATCACCTCATCCTTATCCGCCGTCTGTGACTCAGCAAAGCGTATGGCCTCCTCACGCTCCTTCAACCGCTGCTGATACCGCTCCATGGATTCTCGCGCTTCTTCCAGCGCCTTATTCTTCTGCACCTCCACACCCTTCAAGCGATCCAGCTCACCTGTTATCGCAGCTTCCGAACGTGCCGCTTCCGCCGCCTTACCCGTCAACGCATTCACTTGCGAGTGTAATGCTTCCATTTCCGATTCATGCTGTGCTCGTTCCCGATCAGCAGCTTCCAGTGCCGCCTCCTGCTCGGTCAATGTACCGCGTAATTGCGCCAGATCCACCCGTGCGACTTCCAGCGCTTTGGCCTTCTCCAACTCCGTGAGCTTCAGCGATTCCAGTTCCACTGCCAGGGCATGCTCCGACTCCGTCTTTTCTCCCGTCGCCGCCTTTACTGCCTCCAGTTCTGCCTGCAACGATTTCATCGAAGCCTGCAATGCCACCTTATCCAGGGCCTCTGCAATCTGAACATCAATAGAAGCCTTCAACGCCTGGATCTGACTTTCCTGCGTCAGTACCGATTTCGCCATTCGCTGAAGCTGCTCAGGATCCAGCATATTCTCCAACGCCTGCCCCAATACCCGACTCCGTTCCAACTGCTTCAACGCCAGATCACAAGCAGCAATAGCTTCATCACTCCGCCGAAGTGCTGCAAAATTCTGCGCGCGCATATACTGTAATTGTGGGCTGCTCGGCAAGATAGAATTCAAATCCACAAGGATATTCAACGCCTCATCATGGACGTGTTTCTGATAACACTGGGAGGCCCTATCTATTTGTTCTTCAATAACTTGTGGATGCATAATGTCCTTTTCCTGTGCCGGGCTTGTATACTCGCGCACCATAGCTTATGCTGACAATATACCATCGTTTCCAAAAAAACGGGTACAATGCATGGGCACCAAGCATTACCAGGGAGAAATTTCTTGTCCGCGGAAGAACCTCTATACATCGCCACATGCCAGAATTGTAACCAACGCATGAAAGTCCCGGGAAAGGCCATAGGCCGTAGTTACAAATGCGTTAAATGCGGCGAACACCTCACACTCGACCAGCAAAACCTCGTGCCCTTCACCGAAAATACCGCCACAGAGGAAAAAGAAGCACCCACTGAAGTCATCGGACAGCTACTACTCACCGAAAATATCATCACCAATGAGCAGCTTAAAGAAGGGCTGTCCCATCAACAGGCCCAAGGCGGGCGTCTCTTTGAAACCCTGATCCAGCTCGGTCACCTTGATAAAAATAATCTGCACAGTTTTCTATCAAAACAGGCCGGGGTTGCCACCATCGAACTTAGCCGAATGCGGGTCGATACAGACATTGTAAAAATCATACCGAAAGAAATGGCACTCGACAGCCTCGTACTCCCTATTGACAAACTCGGCAA
>CALAXS010000756.1 GCA_937895305.1 uncultured bacterium | reverse complement strand
AGAGCAACTGGCGGGCGACTTGCTTCCAGAGGCCACTATATCGCAGAAAGTCGCCACAGGCTTCAATCGTAATCATCGTATCAATGGTGAGGGTGGAATTATTCCGGAGGAATATGCCGTCGAATATGTGGTGGACCGGGTCATCACTACGGGCACTGCCTTTATGGGACTCACGATGGAATGTTCCCGGTGCCATGACCACAAGTTTGATCCTTTCTCACAGCAGGAGTTCTACGAGTTCTATGCCTTTTTCAACAATGTACCTGAAAAGGGCAAGGGCGATGAGCAGGGTAATGATGCACCTGTGCTGCGTGTTCCAACAGAGAAGGACCTGGAACGCAGTGCCAGGTTGCAGGAGAAAATCAAAGCGATAAAGAAAGAACAGGCAAAGACAAGCAGAAAGCTATTGTCCCGGCAGCGTGCATGGGAAGAGAAACTTACGCATGTTTTCGCTACGACTGATTGGCAGGTTATCGCCCCATCAAATGTAGCGGCTGCAAATGGTACGGAGCTGGAAGCACTTGATGATGGCTCAGTCTTTGCGGGCGGTCCAAACCCGGACATGGAAGTCTATTCTGTAAGCTTTGAAGCCACACGCCCAATCCGAACTTTTAAGCTGGAACTCATGACCGATGAGCGACTGGTAGGAAATGGGCCGGGTCGGGCCGTAAATGGCAACATTGTACTCAGTGATTTTGAAGTTGAACGTACGCCGAAAGATGCTACAGATACGGTCGAATTGATTCCCGTGGTGGATGCCATCGCTGAGGAAGCACAAACCAATGGCGATTACAGTATCCGCAACGCCATTGACGATAATCCTGAAAGTGGCTGGGCTACCAACTCTTTGGTTGACCACAAGCCAATCAGTGCTGTTTTCGTGCTGGACGAAAATTCGACTCTCGAAGCGGGCGACCGTATTACGGTGCGAATTAAGCACGAGTCCGTTCATAAGCAGCACAGCATAGGTCGATTCAGACTATCCCATTCGCAGAATGGCGACATAGCGAACTGGGCAAGTCCTGCGTTGGGTCCATGGCATTACCTGAGTCCTGTTGTTGATAAGCGCTATGCGGATAATTTAACCCATTTATTCGATGGAAAATTTGAGCCGGAAGAAGGGTATGACGCTAATCGTATTTATGGGGATTTGCAGTGGCAGGAGAAAGACGATTGGAAGGATGCTACGATCATCTCCTTTGATAATACCGCGCGAGCCGTACACTACCTTCATCGCACGATTACAGTTGATGTGCCGATGAACCTCCAACTTTCGCTGGGTAGTAATGATGCCATCAAGGTCTGGATTAATGACCAACTGCTACTCTCGAAAAATGTGGGGCGTGCAGCTGCACCGGATCAGGAATTACTCTCGGTATATTTGAACGAGGGGACCCATGACCTGCTCATCAAAGTCGTCAACTTTGGGAGTGAAAGTGGTTATTATTTCTGTGTTGTCGACGATGAAGGACGTAATATACTCGCCCTGATGCGGCATCTTGAAACCCCGGTTGCGGATCGCAGTAGCGAATCAAAGGCGAAGATACGGGATCTGTTCCGTATTCAGGACCCGGATTGGGCGGATGCAAACAAGCGTATTGAACGACTCAACAAGGCTATCGCGGATCACGAAAACCAAATCCCCTCTACCATGGTGATGGCTGAGATGAAAACGCCGCGTGACACATATCTCTTACGACGTGGCGTATACAATCAACCGGATGAATCGCAGAAATTGTATCCCAGTGTGCCCGCTACGCTGGGTGAGATGGACCCTGCATTGCCCAGAAACCGCCTGGGATTTGCGCAGTGGCTTATGAATCCTGAGCATCCGCTCACTGCCCGGGTTCGCGTGAATCATTATTGGCAGATGTACTTCGGCAAGGGCATTGTCAAAACGAGCGAAGACTTTGGTACCCAGGGGACGCCCCCCTCTCATCCTGAATTGCTGGATTGGCTCGCCCTCGATTTCATTGCTTCTGGCTGGGATGTGAAAGGGATGCAAAAAAAGATTGTCATGAGCGCGACCTACCGTCAACAATCCAATGTGCGCCGGGAACACTTGAGCAAAGATCCAGAGAACATCCTCCTGGCACGGGCACCCCGATTCCGTTTACCCGCTGAAATGATTCGTGATCAAGCGCTATATGTGAGTGGCCTGTTCAATCCTGAAATCGGTGGACCTTCTGTATATCCTTATCAACCGGATGCTATGTGGTCCGCGTTAACATTCCAGGATAAAGGTGCCTTTGCGACAAACTTTTATGAACCGGATACAGGCGACAAGCTTTATCGTCGTGGGTTGTACACCTATTGGAAGCGCACCATTCCGCCGCCCCGTATGCAGATCTTCAATGCGGCGGGCCGCGAGATGTGCTCCATGCGTCAGGAAAATACCAATACGCCCATGCAGGCCATGGCGTTGCTGAATGACCCCACCTTTATCGAGGCCTCGCGCCACCTGGCGCAACGCATGATTCTGGAAGGTGGCGAAGATGCGGAATCACGCGTGGACTTTGGGTACAAACTAGCACTGGCCTACGATCCGGGACCGGACCGCCACGCCATCCTGATTGATGGGCTCAAGCAATATCGGACCCATTTTGAAGAACGTATGGACGACGCTGACGCGTTTATTCATGTTGGTGATTCAGAACCGGACGCAACGATAAATGCACCGGAACTGGCAGCCTATACTATGTTGGCATCGGTGATGCTTAATCTTGACGAAGCCATTACACGAGAGTAACCCCATGGACCCAAGACTCGAAGAAAAACTACATGTTAACCGGCGACAATTCTTTGGCAAGTGTGCTACTGGTATCGGCGCCGCTGCCCTTGCATCGGTTATGAACCCGAACCTGTTTGCCGATGAGAGAACGGATCCTTTCCTGGCGAAGGCACCACATTTCGCGCCCAAGGCAAAGCGGGTCATATACCTGTTCCAGTCGGGTGCGCCCTCGCAGCTGGACTTGTTTGACCACAAGCCAGCCATGAAGGAAATGTTTGATCAGGATCTTCCTGACTCTGTGCGCATGGGCCAGCGGTTAACGGGTATGACCTCGGGTCAGTCCCGGTTCCCTGTGGCACCCTCAATTTTTAACTTCAAGCAGCACGGTGAGGGCGGTGCATGGGTCTCTGAATTGTTACCCCATATCGCTAATTCCGCAGATGACCTGTGCTTTATAAAAACCATGCATACGGAAGCGATTAATCACGACCCGGCCATGACCTTTTTCCAGACCGGCTTTCAGATTGCAGGAAGGCCGAGTATGGGTTCCTGGGTGTCTTATGGCCTGGGCACGGCAAACCGCGACTTACCCGCCTTTGTTGCGCTGAGTTCGCGCGGTAGTGGTCGCCCCAGTTGTCAGCCCTTATATGATCGGCTTTGGGGTAACGGGTTCTTGCCTTCCGTGTATCAAGGTGCGAAATTCCGGGGTTCAGGTGACCCGGTTCTCTATCTTTCGGACCCGCCGGGTGTGGACAAATCCATTCGTCGCAAGATGCTGAACGATCTGGCTGCGCTCAACCAGGAGAGCTATTCAGAATATCAGGACCCGGAGATCGTTACACGTATTGAACAATATGAATTGGCCTATCGTATGCAGACCTCGGTACCGGAACTGACCGATCTCTCAGACGAACCGGAAAGTACCTTTGACCTTTATGGACCCGACTCACGAACGCGTGGCACTTACGCAGCGAACTGCTTGTTGGCGCGTCGACTTGCAGAACGGGGTGTGCGTTTTATCCAGCTTTACCACATGGGCTGGGACCAGCATGGTGCGTTGCCCCAGCAGATTAAGGGGCAGTGCAAAGACACTGACCAGCCTTCTGCGGCACTCATCGCTGATTTAAAACAGCGGGGCATGCTGGATGAAACGCTGGTGATTTGGGGGGGCGAATTTGGCCGGACTATTTACAGTCAGGGCACGTTGACAGAAACAGATTACGGTCGAGACCATCACCCCAAGAACTTCTCCATATTTATGGCGGGTGGCGGTATCAAACCGGGTATCACTTATGGCGAGACCGATGATTTCTCGTACAACATTGTGAAAGATCCCATGCACGTACACGACCTCCAGGCGACTATACTGAATCAACTGGGGCTTGATCATGAGCGGCTTACGTACAAGTATCAGGGCCGCGCATTCCGCTTAACCGATGTGCATGGCAATGTCATGCAAGATCTATTGGCTTAACCTATGACCACTATTCAACAACGCTATGCAATAGCCAAAGAACAATACGCCGAGCATGGTGTGGACAGCGATGCCGCATTGGCTGCTCTTGAACAATTCGCAATCTCTATCCATTGCTGGCAGGTGGATGATGTGGGTGGTTTTGAACAAAAGGCAGCGGCAACCTCTGGCGGGGGCATTCAGGCCACGGGCAATTATCCGGGTAAGGCCAGGACCGTGGCAGAAGCACGACAGGACTATGAAAAAGTATTGAGTCTGGTGCCGGGCACCCATCGCCTCAATCTTCATGCGAGTTATGGCGAATTCAAAACGCCTGTAGACCGTGATGCGGTCGGTGTAAAACATTTTACAGGCTGGATCGATTGGGCCAGGGAACTGGGCATCGCGCTAGACTTTAATTCCACCTGCTTTGCCCATGAGAAGGCCGACAGCGGTTTTACCTTGAGCAGTAAGGATGGGGGAATACGCGATTTCTGGATCGAGCATGTAAAATGCTGTCGCGAAATCAGCCACGCCATGGGTACAGCCTTGGGCGAGACTTGCATCCACAACGTCTGGATTCCCGATGGCGCGAAGGACATCACGGTAGATCGCATGGGCCATCGTCGACTATTGACCGAATCTCTGGATGCCAGCTTTGAAAAAGAATACGACAGTGCCACCATGAAGGATGCTGTGGAGGCCAAACTCTTTGGTATCGGTAGTGAGCACTTCGTCGTTGGGTCGCACGAGTTTTATCTGGGTTATGCCCTCACGCGACAAAAGCTACTCTGCCTCGACCTGGGTCACTTCCACCCGACCGAGTCCGTCGCCGACAAGCTGTCCGCAATTCTACAATACGCCAATGAGTTATTACTCCACGTGAGTCGTCCCATCCGATGGGACAGCGACCATGTGGTTATCCTCGATGACCCGACCCGCGATGTCACCGCAGAGATCGTCCGATGCGCCCCTGACCGGAAATTCTATGTAGCCCTTGATTTCTTTGATGCCAGCATCAATCGCATCGGTGCCTATGTGACCGGAATTCGCGCCACACAACAAGGCCTACTGCTAGGTCTCCTGTCCCCACAGGCGGCACTTCTCGAAGCGGAAGAGTCCGGCAACAACTTCAAACGCCTGGCCTTGCTCGAAGTGACCAAAGCGTTGCCTTTTGGCGCGGTCTGGGATCAGTTCTGCGCGCAGATGAACGTACCCGCAGGTGCCGCATGGATCCAGGACATAACATCCTACGAAGCGCAGGTCACCAGCAAACGCGCATAGCGCGTTACTTTGTGGTCGCGTTGCCTTGAAGACTTGCATACGCAAATCGGTGCACGGGTAAAGGCATCTCTGAATCCGCGCCTTTAATGGATTTCCAGATGATCTCGTTCAACGCGAACATGGGCGTTTTGTCGAAATCGCTCCAGTCCATATCTTCAGATTCTTTGACACCCCAAGCCGTTTTCTCATTCAATTCATTGATGTCTATCTGCGGTTCCACATGGGTGAAGGGTGTCAGATCTGATGTATCAGAAAAGGCAGCATAGAGGGGCGTTGCAGCAGCGTCGTACTGACTCATGGGTGACAGCCCCAGCAGCAACTCCATAGAGCGTAACACGGAGCTGGTGGTATAAAAGGTGCTGTCCACATAAGCGCGTTTACTGTAGGGGCTAACGATAAATCCGGTGGTTCGCCGTGCGTCTACATGGTCCGAGCCATCCTGTGAATCATCCTCGATTACAAAGATAGCCGTCTCTGGCCAGTAGGGGCTGTGTGAAATAGCATCGACAATCTGGCCCAGAGCATAGTCGTTGCTGGCCACCGCAGCACGGGGGGTAGGCTCACCGAGTTGTGTGCCTTTGGTGTGATCTTCCGGCAATCCCATGACCACATAGTTGGGTAAGCGCTTTTCAGGATCCTTGCTATCGAAATTGGCTACGTACTCATTAAATTCTTTTATGAACTCTTTGGCATTTTCCGTATCGCGTGCGCCCCAATTCAGGTAGTGTGGCGCCACATGGTTCTCCAGGCCCGGTACACGGCCTTTCATTTCGCCACCCTCACTAACACGGCGGGCATACTCGCCATAGCTACGGTATGTCAGGCCAGCCACAGCACATTGGTCCCACAAATACCCCGAAGCAGGAATTGTTGCCTCGGTATAAGGCGCCGCCATTTTACCACCATAGGAAGCGGGCCATAATTTTTCAGTAAAGTCCGTCGCATAGGCCGCATTGGTCCAGCTGTGCCCATCGACACTCACCTCTGCATCACAATACAGATTGTCGAACAAGACAAACTCTTCCGCGATCTTATGGATGTTGGGGGTCACTTTTCGTGGAAAAATACAAAGTTCAGGATCGCCATTACCCTGGGGCAGGTCACCGAGCACCTGGTCATAGGTCCGGTTTTCTTTGATGATGTAAATGACGTGCTTGATGCGACTCCCCTCCCCCACGCGCGCGGGTATGACTGAGGGTTCATCGGTCGGCTTTACTGCCGCGGCGAGTAATTCGTCATTATAGGGGCAATTTTTATAGGCTTGCGCGGTCAACTCACGTAACTTATCGCGGTAGTCTGCAATCGAAATGGTGTTGATGGTCCCGAACATGGTGCTCTTGGTGGTTTCGACAATATTGTCCGCATTGGGCCCCAGTGGACTGTGGGGACCATAGCTGTTGCTGGAAGAGGCGGAACCTTTCCCGTTACCAATAAGCAGTTTCTCGCCATTGGCACTCACGCGGACTGCGGATGGATACCAACCAGCCGGGACGAAGCCGAGCACATTGGACTCGCCCTGCTCTTCCACTTCTACGACACAGATATTGTTGTTGTCTGCATTGGCGATATACAGAATCTCTCCCTCGGGGTCGATGCTGAGTGCGTTGGGCGTCGACCCTTCCGGGGCCTGGCTGTACAACGATGTAATGATGGTCTCTACTGCCCGGCGTTTCACCGTATCAATAACCACCACCGTATTGTCGTTGGCACAGGCCACGAAGAGGCGACCATCGGGATGTAACTCGAGATCGTTGGGATTATCACCAACCCGTATCCGACCTGTAACGGCCTGTGTCGCCACGTCAATTATCTGGACACTGTCGCTAGCCCAATTCGACACGTAGAGCGTGCTGTTATCCTTGGAGAGGACCACATCATAGGGGTTCACTTCCGTGTCAATACGTTTTACGACCTCACCGGATTCGGTATTGAAGACCGCGATATATCCACCCGTCCGGTTTGCGGCAAAAAGAAGGGGCTCTGTGGCGTGATGGGCAAGGCCAGACCAAAAAATTGATTCCGGGGCAACACCCTCATCCTCCATCAACTCACGGGCAGGCAATTTACCCAGTTTGCCGGGTTCATAATCAAACACATAGATGGGAGCTTGTTTCTTTTTCTTGGGATGAATATTCCCGCCCGAGACATAGACCGATTTACCGTCAGGGGCAAAGGCCATGCCAAACCACAGTGTGGGTCGCTGTACACGCTGGACTGCTTCGTTCGTTTTTACATCAATAAGGACCAGCTCGTGGCTGTTGTAGCCCCCTGTCGATGCGAGCACATAGCTCCCGTCCGGTGTAGTCACCATGTTTGCAATGAGGTCACTGGTCTTGATGGTATCCCCAAAGGGCGTGATGGTCCAGCCGTTGGGCAGGAGATAGCCTTCATTGTTGGCTCCCGGTAAACGGACCTGTGCCATGGCGGTCATCGAAGCAAGAACGACCATAGTGAGTGTGCTCAATAGTTTCATGATTACACTGTCTCCCCTTGTACATTTTTTATGCCGTAGTTCCTCTGAACTTAACAGCTTAACGAGTCTAGCATATTTTTTATATCTATTGTTTATTCTGTTATTTCCAATGCGCAACGTGCTGCG
>CALAXS010000755.1 GCA_937895305.1 uncultured bacterium | reverse complement strand
ATAAACTTGTTTGCAGTGAAGGAAAATGAATTATCCAAAGCGCCCGGTAATATAGTCCAGGGTCTGGCTGTTTTCGGGGTTCTGGAATAATTTTTCCGTTTCGCCGAATTCGACAATGTCCCCTGTATACAGGAAGGCCGTGTAATCGCTCACGCGGGAGGCTTGTTGCATGTTGTGGGTGACGATAACGATGGTGTAGTTTTTGCGCAGCTCCCAGATGAGTTCTTCGATGGCTGCGGTGGAACGGGGGTCCAGTGCGGAGCAGGGTTCGTCCATGAGCACAACCTCTGGGCCGACTGCAATGGTACGGGCGATGCAGAGTCTCTGCTGCTGTCCACCGGAAAGACCGAGTGCGGAATCGTGGAGACGATCTTTTACTTCGTCCCACAATGCTGACTGACGCAGGGCCCATTCAACGAGTTCATCCATTTCCGGTTTGGTGAAACGCATGTGCATGCGCACGCCGAAGGCCACGTTCTCATAGATGGATTTTGGGAATGGGTTTGGCTTTTGAAACACCATGCCCACGCGACGTCGCAGTTCAACTACATCGGTAGATTTAGCCAGGACATCGGTGCCGTGGATGTGAATGCTGCCGGAGGCTTTTGCAATCGCGATGGTGTCATTCATACGGTTTATCCAGCGCAGCAGGGTACTTTTTCCGCAACCACTGGGCCCGATGAATGCCGTTACTTTATGTTCGGGTAGCTCAAGGTTAATATCTTGCAGTGCCTGAACAGGACCATACCACCCATTAAAGTTTTTAATTTGTATGGCTGATTCCAGGATTTTCTTGTCCTTGCTATACATTGCGTTTTTTGTGGAAACCTTGTGTTCCATAACGCTGTCTTCACTGGGGGTTTCCATGTTCATAATTGACTCTTTCATAATGACTCCGGCATGCATCGTATGGTCTTCTTTATGTTTAGGAGAGTGGTTTTTGTAGTTTCTGACGGATGAAAACTGCTACGCCGTTAAAGCACAGCAGTACAAAGAGCAGGACTATAATACCGCTGGCCGCGATAGCGTGGAACTCTTCCTGGGGGCGCTGTGCCCAGTTATAAATCTGGAGCGGCATGACGGTAAAATCGTCCATAATGTTGGAGGGCGCGTTAGAAATAAAGACGATACCCGCAATCATGAGCAAGGGTGCAGCTTCGCCGATGGCCCGACTCATAGCAAGGATGGCCCCGGTCATGATGCCGGGTAAGGCTGCGGGCAAGGTTACTTTTTGCACGACCTGCCATCGGGTGGCCCCCAGACCCAATGCGGCATCGCGCAAGGAATTGGGCACAGCGCGCAGGGATTCCTGTGAAGCGATAATGACAACAGGCAGGATAACGAGCATGAGGGTTAATGCGCCTGCCAATACACCGCGACCAAAGGGTAAGCGCACATAGTACCAGGTGCGTTCACTGATACGGCCGGACATATCGTAGTCGCGCAGTGAACGTGCAGCGAGAACTTCGTCTTCGGGCCACACATCGTCTTCCCCGACAATATTGACCTGGACTTTTTTCCCATCAATCCTATAGGCGATCATACCGGAAACAGGTTCCGTAGGGGGATCCTCTACATCCGGTACAGGCACGAGAAGTATCTGGTCAGTTTCGTTGTAAAACTGGTCCATGTATTGGGCACCCCACTCGAATGTGGGTGCACCTTCGTTGCCAAAGAGCTGAAACATGGACACGAAAGCGGTAAGCCCTACAATGCCATAGACCACCGAAGGGACGCCAGCGAGGTTGGTGATATTGGCCTGAATGAAACTGTTAAATAACTTTGACGCTTTGTGGCGGGGCTTGAATTCTTCCAGCAGAATCGCGGTGGCCACACCCAGGGGCAGGGAGAAAAAGGCGACCAGTGATAACAGCCAGATTGAACCGAATATGGCCGGGTAGAAACCGGCTTCACTGGGCGTAGGGCTTGGTGGATTGGAGAGGAACGTGGAATTTAACGTTGCGAATCCCTGATAAAAAATGGATATGAGTATGATGGCCAGCAGCAGCATGGACGAGAGGGATACTGCAATACATATTATACGAAAGATGCGTTCCTTGCGATGACGCCCGGCCACGGGTCTGAGCGCTTTTTCCAGTCGGCCGGGTACAGTGAAAACAGATGGTTTGGTGATTTCCTGTTCGCTCATTCGTAGACCTCGCGAAACTTTTTGCGAAGAATCGCACCGAAAATAGTAAATATAAATGTAATGACGAAGAGGGTAGCGGCAACAGCGTACATGGAGTAGTATTCAACACCGAAGTTGGAAACATCGCCCAGCGCCATCTGGACCATGAATCCGGTCATGGTCTGAATTTCTTCACGGACATCCAAGGTGAGCTTTGGGGTACTCCCTGCTGCGAGGGCTACGATCATGGTCTCTCCGATGGAGCGGGATGCGGCCAGCAGTACGGACGAAATAATACCGGAAAGTGCTGAAGGCACGACCACTTTAATGGCTGCGTCAAATTGGGTACCGCCCAGGCCATAGACCGCATCGCGCAAACTCTGGGGTACAGCGCGAAGTGCATCTTCGGAGAGGGAACTGATGATGGGGAGAATCAGAATCCCGACAGCGATCCCGGCAGCAAGGGCATTGTAGGAACCGAAACCCTCGTTTATAAATTTAAGTCCCGGGGTGAGAAAGACGAGCGCGAAGAAACCGTAGACCACGGTAGGGATTCCTGCGAGGATTTCGAGGGCCGGCCTGAGTATGGCACGTACGCGGGGGTGGGCATATTCACTCAGGTAAACGGCGGTAATTAATCCCGTGGGCACGGCTATCAAGAGTGCGATGCCTGCCACGAGGAGGGTGCCACAGACGAGGGACCAGATACCGAAGTGTTTTTCTGAACCGAGGAGGGGGTTCCATTGGGTTTCCAGAAAGAACTCACCGACGGTCACTTCGTCTTGCTGGAAAAAGTTGATGGTCTCTGTGCCCAGAATCAAAATAATTGATGCGGTCACCAGTACGGAAAGCAAGGTTGAGCTAAACAGCATAGCCATAATCCCGGATTCGCGTACGCGGGTTATGGTGCGTGAGCGATACCGGGATTTGTCTTTCGTGAACGTCAGCGTTGCTGGCGATGTTGATGAATGTGATTCAGCCATTCAGTTACTTTCGTTTATTATTGAACCCCGCCCCGCAGTTTTGCGGAGCAGGGGCCATAAATTTACAGGAATTTTACTTGTTCTTTATTTGGTATCAAGCAGGTTTTCCTGCTTGTAAATATCGCGCAAGCCACCTTCGCGTTTACCCATATCTTTCGTTACGTAGGTAGAGCCGGAAAGTTTTTGCTTCAGGAACTTTTGGGCCAATACACTGAGGTCATCGGGTGTGGCCACATAATCCACATTGGTAGCGAATTCACCTGCACCTGCCATATAGAACTCAATGAACTTGCGCACTTCCGGGCGACGCAGGGATTTTACATTGACATAAATAAAGAGGGGACGACTCAGCGGTGCGTAGCTACCGTCGATAACATTTTCGGGTTCGGGCATCACAGCTTTCCCGGTATCGGGGTTTACAATGGGAACGGCTTTGAGCTTGTCCTTGTTCTCGAAGTAGTAGGATGCGCCGAAGTAGCCGATGGAGTAGCGGTCACCAGCAACGCCCGTCACCAGCACGTTGTCATCTTCACTGGCGGACATGTCGGAACGGAAGCTCTTGCCTTCGGGGACAACCACTTCTTTGAAGTAGTCGAAGGTACCGGAGTCTGTACCGGGGGAGTAGGTCTTGATGGGTTTGTCGGGCCAAGCAGGATTCAGGTCTTTCCAGGAGCGGGCTGTGCCGTCTTCGAGATAAATCGCCATGAGCTGCTCGACAGTCAGCTGGTCCACCCAGTCGTTTTCTTTGTTGATGACTACAGAAAGGCCGTCGAGGGCGACGGGCAGTTCGATAAACTGAATGCCGTTTTCTTTTGCTGCGGTAAATTCTTTGCCCTTGATGGGGCGGGATGCGTCGGAGATATCGGTCTCACCGATAGAAAAACGCTTGAATCCACCCCCTGTGCCGGAGATGGCCACGGTAATGTTTACATTGGGATAGTCGTCACGGAATGCAGCGGCAGCCGCTTCGGTTATGGGATACACCGTACTGGAACCATCCACGACCACTTTTCCGCGTAATGCAGCGGCTTGGCCGTGTGCGGTACCTGCATAACTGAGCACAGCAACTAATGTTAGCACCATGCCAAGGTTCCAAAGGGTACGTGTTACATACTTCACTTCACTCACTCCTTGTTTGCTTTATTTTCATTTTTATCTGTTTTAATATTAAGACTTGAGAGAACCGCATTCTTTCCGTCACCGCCACCATCTTCATGCTTTCATCTCTCAAGCATGGTAATTTTAATCGATGAACATTAGGGTAGCGTTAAGGCCGGGTGAAATACTGGTGAAATTTTGCCCATAAAAAAAGCCCCCATGACTGTACATGGGGGCTTGAGGCGGGGGATTTCCTAGAATTTAAACTTCACATCGAGCATGACACGCTCGAAGTCTATGGGGTTGCGGGTGCTCATCATGGCATCGTTGTTAAAGTAGGATGCACCCACCGCTACGCGCTTGTTGACCTGGTAGCCGATACCGACTTCGTGGCCTTTACCATCCGTACCGCCACCGATAAAATCGGAGTCGGAGAAGGTGCCGAAGACGGCATCACGTTCGAGATCACGGTAGTTGTATTTGAACTTCCAGTGACGGGGATCGCTGCTCCCGATTTCAAAGCCAGCGAGCCAGCCTTCGTCATAATCGGAGTCGGCAGCGGTATTCTTCACGTAGTTACCGAAGACTTTGACGGGTACTTCGCGAAGCTTGAAGGCCAATTCGCCGATGGCTTCCACCTGGGTAAAATTCTCGTTGAAAACCAGGGGGGTCGTAGCATCGGCAATATTCATGAAGCGGGAACGGTTCCCGAAGAAGTCGCCACCAAATACCGGGGTACGGCCTTCGACATCATCGTAGTCGTAGAGGCCTATGGCCCCGGTAAATTTGCTGGTTTCGCAGAATTCGATGCTACCACCGAACTGTGCACCAAGCATATAGGTATCGGAATCGCCGCCCCGTTCTGTGACCCAGAATCCCCCTGCATTCGCAAAGAGGGAACCGCGGTCAAAATCGCGTTTATAGGTCAGCGCCATACCCTCGGGGCGAAGGTCACTGTCCCAGAGAAGCTCGGTCTTGGCTGCTACATAAAAGGGATTCTCCATCTTGCCACCGATGACGTTCAGGCCGGGTGCCCCTGTGGGGTGCCAGTCGAAGTAGGCCAGGTCAACCCAGACATCCTTGCTGGAAAATGCACCGGAAAGGGTCTGGTTGGTGGAGACGGGGTCCATGGAGCCGGTCGCCAGCTGGAAACCCAGGTCTACGGTGTCGGTGAGTTTGGCTGTAAGGCCAACGCGGGCACGGATACGTTGACGGTTACGGTCTTTGGCGCCTTCAACGTTGAAGTATTCGTGGCGGTAGCGGAGGTCGCCGTGGATATTGACACGCTCGGCCCAGGCAGCCGCCTTCTGAAATGTAGTGGCACTGTCGGACAGGCTGGTCTGCTCTTCTTTAATGGTGGCCTGTTCCTGCTTTATCTCGGCCTGGCCCTGTTGCATGGTGTTAAGCTGTTGCTGGAGCGCCTTAATCTGCTCGGCCTGTTCGGCCTGATTCTTCAGGAGTTGCTCGATGAGCTTTTCCTGGTCACTCTTGGCTTCTGCTGTTGCTGCGCCCGCCAGGACGATGATGCACAACGCACCCATCAATAATTTGTTTAAGTACATGGCAGTCTTCCCCTTCCGACATTTCTTCGGTTCTTGTGCCTATATTTTAAAGACCGAAGTTTAGCACCGAATTGTTTAAGAATTGTAAGCGTGGGGTCAGG
>CALAXS010000754.1 GCA_937895305.1 uncultured bacterium | reverse complement strand
TGATCGTACGGTGGATAGCAAGGGCATCATTAAGCCCAAGGGTTTTGAGCAATTGGTGATGATGCTAAGTGATAAGGAATCCGGGGCGGGCATTGCGTTGGAAAAAACGACTACACCCATCCGAACGAATATCCGGCGCATCTACCGTGAGGCTCAGTACAGCTTTAATATTGATGCACCGACAACGGTTATTCTGGAAGCAGATTACAATGAGGCCGGAAATAGACAGGAATTTCAGGTGTCTGTAGGACGCTTCCTGCAAGGCTCCCTGATTATGGGGGTGGTCAAGGCAACGGGTATTATCCTTCTCTTTGGTTTGGTTATCGCGGCTATCTGGGTAAAAGCCATTAAAGGTTCCCAAGTAGCAACCGCTACATAAACACGTATATCCTATTGGAAGAGCACATGAAGATTTTATTTATCAGTTCAGAAATGGCACCCCTGTTAAGTACGGGGGGACTGGCGGATGTAGCCAACGCGTTACCCAAGGCGCTGAAAGCACTGGGCCATGATGTGCGTGTGGTCATGCCCCTTCATGGGCGTATCCCTGCGGAACATCGTGGGGAAGAGCATTGCCTCTGTGTCGTAGACATGGGGACGACCACACAATATGGAGCCATGCGTGAATCGCGTGTACCGGGCACGGATATACCCTTGTACCTCATTGAGCATAATGGTTACTTTGATCGCCCTGATCCCTATAGCCTCGATGGTGCTGAATACGATGATAATGTTGAACGTTTCAGCTTTTTCTGTCTTGCGACATTACATGGGGTAGAGCAAACCCATTGGAAGCCGGATGTGATTCATTGCCACGACTGGCACACAGCACTATTGCCCGCATTTATAAAAACTAATTTTGAGGGCCATCCATACTGGGGCGGTATGCCCACGGTATACACCATCCATAATCTGGCCTATCAGGGCCGGTATGGCGGGGAGCTATTTATTCAGACCGGGTTGCCTATTGAAACTTTTGTCGCCAATAGCTTTGAATTTCATGGCGACCTAAATCTTATGCAAGGGGCACTGCAGTATGCAGATCGTCTCAATACAGTAAGCCCACGCTATGCCCGTGAGATCCAGACGGTAGATTATGGTGAAGGACTGGATGGTTCTTTACAGGCAAGAAGCCATCACCTGAGCGGCATCCTGAACGGGGTGGATTACGAAACCTGGAATCCTGCGACGGATCCCCATATACCGGAGCCCTTCTCCCAGGATGATCTGACGGGTAAAGCGGAGTGTAAGACAGCATTACAGGCAACCTTCGGATTGCCTGTAAAAGATGTCCCGGTCTTTGCCATAGTGAGTCGACTCACCGATCAGAAAGGTATTGACTTAATTGTCCATGCCATCGATCAACTTGTGGCCCTGGATATTCAGCTGGTGGTGCTGGGAACAGGGGATAAGGTACTGGAAGACCATTTACTTGAAGCCAGCGCCCGTCACCCGCAGCATGTTTCGGTGGCCATCCGTTTTGATGTAGGCTTGTCCCATCAGATTTATGCTGGAGCCGACTTTTTTCTCATGCCCTCCCGTTTTGAACCCTGTGGACTCAGCCAGTTGTACAGCCTGGCTTATGGGACTATCCCGGTAGTGCGACGCACAGGCGGGCTGGCGGATAGTGTAAAACATTACAACGCGGTAAACCGGAAGAAGGGCACAGCGACCGGTATCGTCTTCGCTGGTCAGACTCCCGGCGCTGTCATTCGTAGTGTTCGGCAGGCGTGTGACCTGTACAAGAATGAAGCAACTTTGGATGCTGTGCGAAAGCAGGCTATGGCCTCTGATTTTTCCTGGGATCGTTCCTGCGCGGCGTATGTCGAACTGTATAAGGCGGCGGGTGCTGCATGAGCGACAGCCTGAGTCTTGAAACGCGTAGCCCGGAAGAAACCGAAGCGCTGGGAGCCCAACTGGTAAAGCTCTTGCCAGAAAGCTGTGTCGTGGCATTGTATGGCAATCTTGCGGCCGGGAAGACCTGTCTGGTTCGCGGTATGACACAGTCTTTTGTGGAAGACAATACCGTAATCCACAGTCCCACCTTTACGCTGGTGAATCAATATGGTGATGACCCGCCCTTTTATCATCTGGATCTGTATCGGCTGGCTGGCCCGGAAGAATTAATTGAGCTGGGCTATGAGGAGCTATTCGATGGCGCGGGTATCTGCGCGGTGGAGTGGTCAGAACGGGCTGAGGACTGGTTGCCCGCCACGCGCATCAGCATCACTCTGGAACACGGCGGGGGAGACTTGCGCAAGATCAGCATTCAGAATACTGGGGTGCTGGATTCAGGCTGGCAGGAGAGGTTGATTTAAGAGTTAGTAATTTGATTTATGATGTTCTGCAAAAAACAGATAACTTGTCATTCCCGTGCAGACTGGAATCTCCGCGTTAAAATGCT
>CALAXS010000753.1 GCA_937895305.1 uncultured bacterium | reverse complement strand
GTGCTACACTGTAACAACACTCTGTATAGTTGTCAGGTATATCTAACCTGGTCATACCACATATTGTGTATAGACCAGTGAGCGTTTGCCCGAACTGAATGGGATGATATATGTGCCCTGAAGATTCTGATACACCTATTGAACCTGAAGCACAGGATACGCCTGAAGCTTCGGGGGAGAGTATGGAGCCGTTTCAATCTGAGGTGGACAAGCTCATGGCAGCACGACCCAGTGCCGGGGAGACTGAGGAAGCACCAAAGTCTGAGGACGATCCACAGGATGTACTGGAAGCCTTATTGTCCTCGGATGCTCCGACAGCCTCGGTATCGCAGACGGAGGAGGCGAAACCCGTTGAAGAGGAAGGGGCACTTAGCAATGAAGATCTGGAAGCTTTTCTGGAAGCAGCACCTGAGGAATTAGTCAGCATAACCGAGGACAGCCCAGAGGCAGGGCTCCTGGCGAATGCTGTTGAGGAACATGAAGCGACAGCAGCAGGGGCTTCAGAAGAAGCTGCTACACAGGCCGATCTTGAAGCCTTGCTGAGTGCAACGGAAAGCACTTCCCTGGATGGTAATGAGGATGACGCACCCCTTGTCGAAGAACAAGAAACCATTTCGGAAAGCAGCGAAAATGCTAAAGTAGCAGAACCCGCCCCGGTGACAGCAGAAGTCAAAGCCGAACCTGAAGAGAAGGGTGAGTCCGTATCGCAGGATTTGCTGGATTCTTTAATTTCAGCATCCAATGCAACCACGGAAGAAATTGGTTCTGAAAACCTCGCTGCCGCTGCAACCACACCCTCTATATCGGAATCCGATGATGTGGATTTGGAAATCCCCACAAAGGTGGTACGGTCAGACGAAGCCCCGGAATTGGATGAGTCTGCCTTTGAGACGATAAAAGTCGTGAATACAAAGCAACAAGCCGGGTTACGTATGGCCGCTTCTCTGGTCGCAGGAATCCTGGTTACAGCAAGTTCGTTCTGGTACATGATGCAGAACCTGAGTTATACGCCGGGATGGGATGAACTGGCTACACCGGGGGTGCTGACGCTGGAATTGGCCATGGAAAAGGCGGAGCAGTTAATAGATCTTCGTGATTATGCCTTGGCGATAAGTACACTGGAAGCACCACTGGAGGAGGCCCCCGGTGGCCCGACCAAATCGGATGCCGCATTTTTACTCTTGGAAGCGCGGTACCTGAATTTTAATGACTCTCCTTCATTGGACACTGTGGATGCATTGCATGGTTCTATTACGGAAACCATTAAAGAGCATGGGGATCATGCGCGTGTGCCGGATGCTCTGTACTGGCAGGCAAAATTATATCGGTGGGAGAATTTACCCGGTGCCGCTCTCGCAGCGTATGAATCCATAATAGAAAATTATAGTACTTTACCCCAGTTGGATCGGGTCTTTTATGAAGCCACCGAAGTGGCTATGGAATCGCGCGATCCACGCAAGGCGGCAAAGCTTGCCCAGCAGTTGCAGGCGGAGCATCCAGGTTCAACGTATAGTTCCGCAGCACGTTTATTGCTAGGCGATGCGTATGCCATGGCAGGAATGGAGGAGGAATCGCGCACCTTGTATCGTCGGGTAGCAGATAACGAACGCCTGGGTTCGGATCGATCTGCAGCTATTTTACGGCTTGGCAAACATGCTTATGCTGCAGGTGCCTACGAAGATGCCATCCGTGATCTGGACAGTTATCTGAATCTCACGACCGAGACAGAGGGCATCGAGGAAATCTATCTCCTCCTGGCCCGTTCCTATCGCGGTGCTGAACGGTTGGTTGAAGCACGGGACACCATGCAGGGTCTATTGAACTTTTTTGAGCTGGATGATTCCTTCGCACCCGAAGCAATGGTTGAGTATAGTCAGATACTGGATATACTGGGGGACCACAAAGAAGCCTTGACCATAGCCCAACAAATCACCGCTCGTTATCCGGAAAACCCCATGGGACATCGTCACCGGGGGATGTTATTGGGATTATCCGGCAACCCCTATGGTGCTGCTGTTTCCTTGCTGGAAGCGAATACACGAGGTGCAGAAGATCCCAAACTGGTCTTGTTAGCCGCTCGTCACTTACGCACAACAGGCTTGTATGATGAGGCTATTTCCACTTATCAGTTATTACAACGAGAATATTCCGGCAGTCATGCATCCATCGAAGGGGGCATAGAAGAAGCGGCGTTATTGTACCAGCAAGGTGCCATAATGAAGTCCATTAAGAAGCTTGAAGAACTGACTGCCTTTACAGAAACATCGGAACATTACATCCCGGCGCTGGTGACCTTGGCAAATATCTATAAAGATATGGATTTCATGGATGAATTAAGTACTACGGCAAAAAAAATTGCTGAACGAGGTAGTCAGGCATCGGATTTAGCTGTAGCTGCTCTGGCACTATTTCAAACAGGCGAACTGGATACGGCATTGGAAATAGCCGACCGGGTTCCTCTTGGTCAGTTAGGCGATAAGGCCGCTTACGATTTATTGCTCAATCAGGGTAAAGCATTGACACGGCTTAACCCGGAACGTTCGCTGGAGACGCTGGAGGATGCCTATTTGAGCTATCCCACCTCGCGGACACTGGATGGTGATATCACTTTACTGGACGGGTATTTGAAAGCAGAACGCACAACAGCAGCACGACGTATGGTGATGGAGTTGTCTATTGCAGCACAAGAAACACCAGCGGATATGCCCTATTATATTGACGCAGCCATCGGCTGGGGCGACTACCTGTTTGGGCGGGAAGATTATCGCGCAGCAGCTGAGGCGTACAAGCAGGCCCAGGATGCTTCTGAATCAGGACATGTTCCCATCACTGGTATACGGAAAGATCTTGGCTGGGCACAGTATCAGCGTGCAAATGCCTTGCTGGCCTTGTCTGACTTTTCGGGTAGTCTGGCCCTGTTTGATGAGATTGCTGCGTCGGACGCGGCATGGGCGCAGGAGGCATCGATGAAAGCAGAGTATGTGCGTCTGGAACAGCAGTTACGCAATCGCAAAGTTGCCCGGAATTAGGTGGTCATGTGAATGAAATTACGCATCGGGTAAGTGTATTTCTCACACGGTATCAACAATGGCTTGAAACAGGAGTGAATACCTTATCGACCCTGGACACCAATCTGCAGGGTGACGGTCTGGAAGCACTGGTTACTTTCCAGGAACTTCGTGACCGTGAATCTGAACAGCTTCTATCAGAATATGCGGTGCTGCTTAAAGAATGGAAGGCGTGTACTTCGGTGTCGGACGAGAATGCTGCACACATCCGCATGTTGGGAACTCAGGTGGATGTCATTCGTCAGCAGTTACAGGATGCCTATGCCGGGTCAAGTGCACGGGTAGCGCTGGCACAGGGCGCCTGTGAAGAAGAATTGCAACTCCTGCGCAAAGGGAAGAATACGGTTCGGGACTACGCCCCTCCCACGCTGGCCTCAGATTTTTTTGATCGTAGTGTCTAGAGCGCTTTAACAAATTATAGATACGGAGCTGCGTCAGTGAGGACAAGGTTGGCAAGAAACAAAAACGGAGGCATAGCAGGCTACGGTGAGTTTTTGTGACGCAGCCAACCGATGCCACAACAAGCAGATTCGTAACAATAATTTGTTAAAATGCTCTAAGCCTGAAACAATATCAACACTATGACGCAACACCCGCCAGAAGATTTCAAACAACTCTCCCAGGCCATGGCGCTTTTTACAGCAACCACGGAAAAGATGGAGATGGCGTATCGTGCGCTGGAGGAGCAGTCGAAGGAACTGGATGCCGCGCTGGCGGCAAAGAATCAGCAGCTACAGGTCACCAGCGATTATCTGGGGAACTTGCTGGAAAGCATATCGGATGGTGTGATTGCCGTGGATGATGCGGGTGTGATTGAACGGTTAAACCGTGCCGGCTCCCAGATCCTGGGCTATACCCATGCCGATGTGGTGGGCAAGTCTTTTAAGAAGGTTTTTAATCGGGGGTTTTCTGCTTTAAATCTTCCTGGCGCATCAGAACTCCTTTCAAAAAGTGGGCGACAGGTTCCTGTGAGTGAGCGGGATTCTCCCATTTCCGATGGGGACGGGCAGCAATTAGGCATGGTAAAAACCTTTCAGGACTTGAGCGAACTCAAGGCACTGCAAGAACAGGTACGTCAGGTTGATCGGCTGGCGGCTGTGGGTGAGATGGCCGCGAGCGTAGCCCACGAGATCCGTAATCCGTTGGGCGGTATACGCGGTTTTGCAAGTCTGCTTGCTGAAGATATAGAAGAAGGTGACCCACGACGACGTCTGGTGGATAAAATCCTGAAAGGGACACAGAGCCTGGACCG
>CALAXS010000752.1 GCA_937895305.1 uncultured bacterium | reverse complement strand
CTTCTGCCATTTATCTTCAAAGCCCGGCCAGGGTGCCACGGGCAATACAAACAACAAGCGATTGGATGCTTTATCCGGTTTTAAAACCCGAACCCGGCATGGTCCATTTATATACGGACTTTCTATGCTGTACGTATGGACCCCGCTCCCATCAATTTCTGGTCCTTGTACCAGGCGATAGGGGGTGGGTTGCGGCACTTGAGAATGAGTATCCTTTATCTCATTGGGGTAGATCATGCGCCGCCGGCCGCACGTGAGGATAAAGTCCAGAAAATCCTGATCCTGAAAAAACTCCTTGCAGACTTCGTGCCCCTTACCGGGCACAACCTTTAGCGTTATTTCTTTACCACCAAAATCTTTGTATCGATCCACCAACGTCCCGGCATTGACTGAAACAGGTACCACGGTATCGCTGTCCCCATGAATATGAAAAATGGGAATATCATACTTGGCCAGTTCTTCGATGCGGTCGATGGGATTGTGCTTTGCACGCTGCTCATCCAATTCCGTTGCAGTCAATCCGTAAGCAAGTGCCGCTTGTTCAAGCCCTGGATAGCTGGTGTAATTACACACGGTATAGATCCCTGCTATACACGCAACTGCCTCTGGATGCTCCACCGCCCAGTTATACAGCATGAGTCCACCGCGACTCTGGGGCAGCAGGCACGCTTTTCTGTTCAGCGGGTAATTTGCGGTTATATACTCGTAATACTTTTGATAAGCAGCGCGTCCTTCTGGATTGCCATGAGACTCACCCACCTCTATCCCGCCGATGTAAAAGCCCTGCGCCAGGATTTTTTTGAAGTACCAGGTGTGGCTGGGGTCCGGGTGCCCACCGATAAAGGTGGGCGCGTACCATACCCAGGGGTGCACTCGCATGGGTCTGGGGAGTGCGGTGGGAAAGATGAGGAAGGCTTTGTTGTCGCCTAGCTTAAAGTCGATTCGTTTCGCGCCGAACTGGGTACTTTCGGTCAGGTCTGTTGCAGTATCCTCACCCGGCGCAGCAGGCATAAATAGCAATGCAACCATGCATAAAAACATGACTCCAGAAAAACGTCTCATCCTTCACTTCCTCTTCACCTCACCGTCATTGCGAGGAGGTGTAGCTGACGAAAATCTCTTGGCCCATAGGCTTAAGTTCAAAGCACAATTAATACACCCTAGCACAAGTAGCCATCGTGCCCCAATCTTCAGTATAATAAAGGGTTCCAATGCGCATAGTGGGTGCTAGTTCAGGACAAGACCACGGGCGCACTACACAGTAATGATTCAAGGAGACCCCATCATGGCAGCGAAAAAGATACCCAGTGCCGACCGCCTGCACTCGAAACAAATATCCGAATCCCCCGAACGCGCTCCCAGCCGTTCCATGCTTCGTGCGGTCGGATTCAGCGACGCAGACTTCAAGAAAAACATGATCGGCATCGCTTCCACCTGGTCCATGGTCACCCCCTGTAACATGCACATCGACGCACTGGCCCAGGAAGCCGAGCTCGGCGTGAACAAAGCGGGTGGTAAAGGCATCATCTTCAACACCATCACCATTTCCGACGGTATCTCCATGGGTACGGAAGGGATGAAATACTCCCTGGTCTCCCGCGAAGTCATCGCCGACTCCATCGAAACGGTCGTCGCATGTGAAAACCTTGATGGATTTGTCGCCATCGGCGGGTGCGACAAGAATATGCCCGGCTGCGTCATGGCTATGGCCCGTCTCAATCGTCCCTCCGTCTTCGTCTATGGCGGCACCATCCTCCCCGGCAACTACAAGGGTGAGCCCGTCGACATCGTTTCTGTATTTGAGGCCGTAGGGGAACACGCCAACGGTCGCATGACCGCCAAGCAGCTGAAAGAAATTGAAACCTGCGCCATTCCCGGTGCCGGTTCCTGTGGAGGTATGTACACCGCCAACACAATGGCCTCCGCTATCGAAGCCCTGGGCCTCTCGCTCCCCAACTCCTCTGCCCAGGCAGCCATTTCCAAAGACAAGGCCAAAGACTGTCGCGAAGCAGGTGCTGCGGTACTGACCTGTATCAAGAAAAATATCCTTCCTCGCGACATCATGACGAAGAAGGCTTTTGAAAACGCCATCACGGTTGTGACTGCCCTCGGCGGTTCCACCAACGCGGTGTTGCACCTCCTCGCCATGGCCTACACGGCTGGCGTAAAGCTCAAGCTCGACGACTTCACCCGCATCGGGAAGAAAGTGCCCGTCCTCGCCGACCTCAAGCCCTCTGGAGCCTACGTTATGAACGAGCTCGTCAAAATTGGTGGCCTGCCTCCGCTGATGAAGATGCTTCTTGACAAGGGACTTCTCCACGGAGACTGCATGACCGTCACAGGCAATACTATCGCCCAGAACCTGAAGGATGTGAAGCCTTACCCCAAGGACCAGAAAGTTATCCGCTCCTTCGACAACCCCAAGAAGCCAGACGGACACCTCGTGGTCCTCTACGGTAACCTCGCTAAAGAAGGCGCCGTTGCCAAGATTTCCGGCAACGAAGGGCTCAGCTTCACAGGTAAGGCAAAAGTCTTTAACTCCGAAGAAGATGCCCTCAAGGCTATCCTCGACGGGACCATCAAAAAGGGTCACGTCATCGTCATCCGCTATGAAGGCCCCAAGGGCGGTCCCGGCATGCGCGAGATGCTCGCCCCTACCGCTGCAGTAATGGGGAAGGGCCTCGGCCAGGATGTGGCGCTTATCACAGACGGTCGTTTCTCGGGTGGTTCCCACGGTTTCGTGGTGGGACACATCACCCCCGAAGCTCAAGACGGTGGTCTCATCGCCCTCATCAAGAACGGCGATGAAATCACCATCAACGCCAAGAAGCGCACCATGAAGCTCAACGTGCCCAACAAAGAAATCAAAAAGCGCAAGGCCAAATGGAAAGCACCCAAGCCCCGCTACACCGCCGGGGTCCTCGCCAAGTACGCCAAGCTCGTCAGCTCCGCCTCCGAAGGTGCCGTTACCGACAAGTACCTCGACCTGTAGTCAAGCCACCATCCCCAAACGCCCTGTCGAAATATCGAAAGGGCGTTTTTTTTATGGTGGATGTTCACTAATTTGCTGACAGGATATTTACATCCTGCAAATCTCATAATATGTCATTCCTGCGAAGGTTCGCAGGGGTGACAAACTTAGCGTTATTTTATGTTGCCCGAAGGCGGGAATTTCCGCCTAAACCCTCTAAACTCAAGTCAGAACGATGACCTCACCATTATTTCCCCTCGTTCCCAAGCTCTGCTTGGGAATGCATACACCGAGGCTCTGCCTCGGAAAACGGGAACGTCAACCGGATATGTTACGGCCTCAGTTCCTGATTGAGCAAAGCATGTATACGCGGATATTTCCGCCTCCGCGGGGAAGACAGAACAATGAAGACTTTAGTAAAACAGTTTATTGTTACCTGATATGTAAATGCTAATTTTTAGCCTTGTTACCTACCCCCCTTCCCTTGTACCATGCACAGTCTTGATGAACGAACACCCGGGAGTTAAACCATGTGTATACGAATTCTCTGTGCTGTATTGTTACTGGCCACCAGTGCCATGGCTGCGGATACCGCCCTCGTCGGGCAGTTGGTCAAAGACCTCGATACCCTGCAAGGTACCCTCAACGAAGCACAGTCCACCAAGATGAACATGGCCTTCGACGCTAAAGAACGTCTCGCATGGACTTTCTTTCCGGAGGCCCGCGTGGGACTCCCGCTCAAAGACCTCAGCGAAAAACAACAGATCCTGGTGCTGGACGTCGTGAAATCACTCCTTAGCACCTCCGGTTTTGAAAAGGCAGAACAGGTCCGCTTTCTGGAAACAGTCCTGCACGAGTTTGAAAATAATAATCCCACGCGCGACAGCAATCTCTACTTCCTGTCTGTCTTTGGCAAGCCCAGTGCCAACGGTGCCTGGGGCATCCGCTGGGAAGGCCACCACCTCTCCCTTAGCTGGACTGTCGTAAAAGGCGAAGTCATTGCCAGCACCCCCCAGTTCTTGGGCACCAATCCCGGCGAAGTGCTCACGGGTGCACACAAAGGGTTACGCGTTCATAAAACGGAAGAAGACCTGGGGCTTCAACTCGTGAATACACTGAATGTAATGCAAAAAGAACAGTGTATTATTGCGCCTACTGCACCGCCCGAAATCCTTACCCGGATTAAAGAACGCGTCAAGCAGCTTGAGGACAAGGGATTGGCCTACAGCGACATGACCGATGTGCAGAAGGGCCTGCTCATGAGCATTATCAATGAATACGCCAACCTGCAATCCCCATCCATTGCCTCCTACCGTCTCGGCAGGTTAAACGAAGCGGGTCTCGACACCATCAAGTTTGCATGGATGGGTGTCACCGAGCGGGGAGAAGGCCACTACTACCGTATTCAAGGCAAGACCTTCGTTATCGAATTCGATAATGTTCAGAATGACGCCAACCACACTCACACCGTATGGCGTGATTTTGAAGGCGACTTCGGTGGGGACATACTACTTGACCACTACCAGGCCTGGCACCGTCAGTAGCATGCTTATTCCCTGTTAGATACAGGTAGCACCATGCACAGGGTGCTACCCTGCCCTAATTCGCTTGTTAAAGTTAATTCGCCTTTGTGTGCATTTACGATAGATCTGGCCAGACTGAGTCCCAGGCCATTTCCATTATTCGATCTACTTTTATCGATTCGGTAAAAGCGATCAAATACCTTTTCAAGCCCCTCCTGAGGGATGCCAACGCCGGTATCTTGAACGGTGATTTGAGCCTTGTTTCCTTTGGACTTGCACACCACTTCAATATTACCACCTGATTCAGTAAATTTTATGGCATTATCGATAATATGCGCAATGGCCCGTTTAAGTTTCCGCTGTTCACCAGCAACAAGAATTCCACCAGAACCAGAAAATGTCAGATGAACATTCTTGTCTTCAGCAACGGGTTGGAACAGTTCACAAACATCTTCTGATAAATCAGAGATGTCTAATTCTTCA
>CALAXS010000751.1 GCA_937895305.1 uncultured bacterium | reverse complement strand
AAGAAGGATTATCGTTCCGCGCCGTTTAGCGAGGAAACACGAATAGTAATCACACCGCAGTATACGTTGGTGATACGACCTGATCCGAAGGAGTCCTCTGGGAATCGTATAGGTTTGTATATCTGTGTCGAAATGCGTCCCCCACCCCCGAAACAGGGGGTCGTGAAAGCGCTGGAGACCCGGATTAAGTTAGCCCATAAGAAGAAGCTGGCGCTGCGTGGATTGAAGCTTGAGGATAAGTCGGACCTGGTGGTGGTGTTGATGGCGGATCGGTGAAGGGGAGGAAAGCCTTAGCGAAGAGGCGCAGAGGGGGAAATATAAAAACATCTTCCCCGTGCAGACGGGGAAGCTAGTGGATGGGTATGGGTAATGGCAGGTGTCAGGTGAGGTTGATGGTAACTTCACGGTCTTGAGCTTCGCCGCGGGTCCAGTCTTTGCCGGGGATGAGGGAGCGTTGGGCGAATTGGGGATCGGAGAGGGGGTGGGTCTGGATGTGGAGCGTGTCGTCGGTGACTTCTATGGAGCGGTATTCGGTGGGGAATTCAGGCAGGGCGCCAGTACAGACATGGGTAAGACCGTGGTGCTCCTGTATGAAGTGCATGTGTACGTGTCCTGAAAAAACAGCTTTGACTTGGGCGTGTTTACGGAGGCGTGTGCAGACTTCTTCACCGTTATGGATGTAGCCGCCATTTTTGAAGTCGGGACGGTGTAGTCGTTCCGGGATAGGGACAAGGGGGTAATGACAGGCTATGATGGCGGGTGTATGGGGGTCGGCGGCCAGGGTGGCATCAATCCAATCCAGTTGTTCTTGCGGGATTTCCCAGCGTGCTCCTGCCAGGGAGGTTTCCATTTCTGCAGCGATTGTTTTTTCGCTTACTGGATGAAGGGAGTCGTCGCCCCATTTCCACCAGGGGTCGAGTACGAGGAAATGCAGGTTGTTGTGTTTAAAATTATAGACGGTGCTTTGCACTGGTAGTTGATGCGCGAAGGCTTCCAGGAACCAGTCACGGCTTTCCTCGACCACAAAATCGTGGTTCCCCCCCATGGGGTAGTATGGAAAACCCAGTTGGTCCATCTGATCGCGTGCTTCGTGCATGGCCTGGTGTGTCTGGGTGCTGACGATATCCCCTGTGGCGAGGATGAAATCGGGGTTGAGTTGTGCAAAATCGCGTTTGAGGCAAGCCATAACGTCGGGCATCATGGAGCATAGAAAGCCATTGTTCCACATTCCGTCGGTCTTACTGGCTAAATGGGGATCCGAAATTTGAACAAAACGCCACATATCACACCTCTGCTTTGGCTACCCAAGATACCACAGCTGTCTGCTCACCGCAAAGTTCAGTTTGGTGTGGGTTCTGCTTTTCCGGCGGGTTGTTTTTTCATTAACCAGATAAACAGGAGCACACCGACAACAATAAAACTGATGCTGATGGCTTGCTGGTTGGTAACAAGGCCCATACCCAGTTCTTTGGGGTTGCCATCGCCACGGTACATTTCAACGATATAGCGATAGATGCCGGTCAGGATGAGGTATCCGGGTAAGGTAAAACCACGAACGGGGTTCCAGTATTTTCGCAGTAGCAGGAGGATAACACCGCAAAGGC
Source organism: uncultured bacterium (assembly GCA_937895305.1). Lineage (GTDB taxonomy): Bacteria > Hydrogenedentota > Hydrogenedentia > Hydrogenedentales > JAEUWI01 > CALAXS01. The sequence continues at coordinate 1,013 of CALAXS010000751.1, read as the reverse complement.
AGAGTAGGAGTGCGGAGTAGATTTGGGTCGGATGTACAGGAAAGGAGGGGCTGCCGTCGATGTAGTCGGTAAAGTGTACCTGATGGGCGTGTTGTACCGGGCTGCCCAGAGGGAAGGTGAGTGCCCAGGGGAGTTGGTCTGCACGAACACCGAAACAGCAGCCGTTGAAGAGGCACCCAAGCCGTCCTATGCCCTGGCCGATAGCAACATAGGGCATGGCGATGTCGGGCACTTTCCAGAAGGGTATCTTGCGCTTTTTCAGGGCGAAGTATGCGTAGCCGAATGCGAAGGGAATGGCTCCCTGAAATACGAGGCCGCCATTGGTGACGTTGATCCAACCGACGGGGTCGGACCATGAATAGTTTTCGGAGTACATGAGTATATGAAAGAGGCGTGTTCCTGCGATACCGAGGAAGAGAATGGTCATGGCCATGGTACTGACGTCGTTGGGTTCCAGGCCGATGGTTTTGGCATCCCGCTTGATGAAGTGGAGTGCGATAAGGAATCCGATAGCGATCATGAGACCGTACATGTGTAGCTTGAGGGGGCCAATTTCCAGGAGAATTGGAAACATGGAAAACTCCAAATGTTACTTCAAAAAAAGGGCACGTCTTTAGGTCTGTGACGTGCCTGAACGTATTCGTTTTTTTGTGTGTGGGTGCTAATTATTATTTGCGTCCATATTGACGTTGTTCTTTTTCGAGAACTTCCTGGTGTTCAATACTGTAGCGGGCTGCGGGAAATGCTTCGAGGCGTTTCACCGGGATGGGCTTGCCGCTGCCCTCGCATATTCCGTATGTCCCTTTTCGGATACGTTCCAGTGCGCTGTCAATTTCGGCAATACGATCGGATTCGGCACCTGCAATGGCCAGGGCAGTTTCGAGGGCATTGTTGTCGGTGCCTTGTTCTGCATAACTGGCGAAATCCCCAGAGTGCTCGTGCCCGGATGCTGAATTTCGAGATGTTTCTTCAATATTTTGTACGCTACCGGACAATCGGGCACGTTCTTGTAA
>CALAXS010000750.1 GCA_937895305.1 uncultured bacterium | reverse complement strand
TAGTCTATGTGTCATCAATATGAGATCTTTTTTGACAAATGCAGCTACTTTTCATATTGACAAATTTTGCCAATTATGACATCATACGCTTAGCCAAGGAGGCACTAACGATGCCGACACAAAACGTAAATTTAGCGGACTATCAGTCGGATTTTATCAAAAAAAGTGTAGCGGGTGGTCGCTATAAAAATGCCAGTGAAGTGGTTCGAGCGGGATTGCGCCTTCTGGAATCGCAGGAATCGGAAGAGCGGTTGAAACTGGAAGCACTACGGGGCATCGCGGAACAATCTTTCAAAGCCCTGGATAGTGGTGAATACTCTGCTTACACTGAAGATACCCTTGACGATATGCTCCAAACCATGGACCAACGCATCCGCTCCAGACAGGAACGCTAATGTCCTGGAAGTTGCGTATCAGCCAGGATGCTGAGCGTGATATTGAACAGGTACTCACCACGACCTACGATAAATTTGGGGAGCACAAATACGCTGAGTATCGGGGACTTGTTGCATTGACGCTCCAAGAACTCGGCAGCGATCCCACCAACGCCCGAACCAAGACACGGCCTGAAATACATCCTCAAGCCCGGACCGTTCACCTTGCCCGCAAGGGAAAGGCTGCACGTCATTTCATTCTTTACCGTATTGTGGATGAGAGTATCGTTGAAATCGGGCGGCTGCTTTATGATGGTATGGACCTGGCGCAACATCTGCCTGAACAATATGCGCAATAGTTTATTGAAAATTACTCCTCGCTCTCTTTGACCCCTCCCCCATGTTCCCCGTATACTTCCCCTTCTGTTTGAGAGGAATTGCTTGGAGGCAACTATGCGTGTATTGATTACGGGTGGTGCAGGGTTTATTGGTTCTCATCTGTGTGAGCAGTTGGTGGGCCGTGGGGACAAGGTCTTTGTACTGGATGATTTAAGTACGGGCCGTTTTGAAAATATTGAGCATCTGACGGATGTGGAAACGGTGATAGATACGTGCCTGAACCAGGAGGTGGTGCGGGATATGGTGCGCGAGGTGGATGTGGTCTATCATCTGGCGGCGACGGTAGGGGTGCAGTTGGTGGTGGATGAGCCTATCCGTACGATTGTGAATAATATCCGGGGTACGGAGGTGGTGCTGGAGGAGACGTGTCGCTATCGTCGTCGTTTGTTACTGACCTCGACGAGCGAGGTCTATGGCAAGGGATCGAAAGCGGTCTTTGGCGAGGACGATGATCGGGTCATCGGCCCCACGAGTCGGCATCGCTGGTGCTATGCGGCATCGAAGGCGATTGATGAGTTTCTTGCGCTGGCCTATTGGCATGAGAAGCGGCACCCGGTCGCAATCGTGCGGTTGTTCAATACCGTTGGACCGCGTCAGATGGGACGCTATGGCATGGTCATTCCGAACTTTGTGCAGCAGGCGTTGAACAATGAACCCATCACAGTCTTTGGCGATGGGCAACAGAGTCGGTGCTTTACGTCGGTGCTGGATGTGGTCCCGGCGCTGGTGAAAATCATGGATGACACGAGCATCTGCGGCGATGTCTTTAACGTGGGTAGCAAGATGCGCGCGTCCATGGAGGAGCTGGCGAAGATGATTATCGAGCGCACGGGTAGCAAATCGGAGATTACGTTTATCCCTTACGACCAGGCCTACGGTCCGGGCTATGAGGACATGCGGCACCGGGAACCCTGCCTGGAGAAGATCAACAAGGCCATCGGCTATGAACCGCAGTACACGCTGGAGCAGATTCTGGATGGGGTGATTGAGGAGATGCGGGGACAAGAGGCGTAGGCCGGGCGGGCGACTGACAACTTGTGCTCCGACTGGTTGCGAGGATACCGTTGGGGGGGATTCCCAATCAAGTTGGGAATGACAGGTGGGGTGAGGTCGTTGCCACGTATTGCGCATCGCAGGTGAATCTATGTTCTCCTGTCATTCCTGCGGAAGCGGGAATCTCCGCGTAAATATACATAACTCAAGTCGGGACTTAACTTGTAGTATTTCGGTCAAGCGCGCCTGTATTCCGGGGCACAACCTCGGTGTATGCGTTCCCACGCGGAGGCCGTAGCACGGCGGGCGATAGGGAACGAGGGGATGGAGTGTCGGGTCGTTGTTCCAGTATTGTAGTCATCGTGCAAAAAGAGATTGCCACGTCGCTGCGCTCCTCGCAATGACGGGTGAGGTGGGTTTTTGCTCCGGTTAGGTATTGGGATACCGTTGGGGGGATTCCCAATCGAGTTGGGAATGGCAGGGGGAAGTTTGGAATGACACCCATAGCATGGGTTTGCAATAGGGGCTGGGGATTGCCCGGTCTAACTATTGCAACTGGTAGAGCATGAGGTAGATGATGACGCCGGTTATGGAGACGTACATCCATACGGGCCAGAGGATGCGATTAATCTGGACGTGTCGTTTCCAGTTTTGCTTGACAGCGAACCAGACGGTAGCAAGGATGAAGGGTACCATGAGGGCAGCGAGGGGGACGTGGGTGATGAGGATGGTGTAGTAGATGTACCGGGTGTAGTCTTCACGTTCGTAGGGGGTGCGCGCTCCGGTCTGGGCGTGGTAGTAAACGTAGGAGGTGAGGAAGATGGCAGAACAGACCAGTGCACCGATCATGAGTTTTCGGTGCAGGTCGCGGTTGTCTTTCTTCTTGATGGCTACCCACCCGGATAGGAGAAAACAGGTCGCAATCGCATTGAGCGCAGCATTCACCGCAGGTAAGTCTTGGACGGTCATACGGGGGATTCCTTTTGTAGGGCGGCTATGGCCATCTGTAGATCAGCTATCCCCTCAGCGGCGCTATCGCCAAAGCCATCGAAGTAACCACGAATAATCCCCCGGGTATCGACGAGGATAAATTTGGTGCTGTGAATGACGGGATCGTCGACGGAGCCAACCTTAAACCCGTCGTAGGACAGGGTATTGACTTGTTCTATGGGCCCGGTTAGAAAATGCCAGGTTTCGGTATTGACCTTGAAGCGTTTAGCATAGTTCGCCAGATGTGCCGAGGTGTCGGTATCGGGGTCCACGCTAATAGAGACAAAGTGTACGTTGCTGTCTTGTGGATAATTGGGAACCAGCTTGGCCACTTCGTTCATCATGACGGGGCATGGCCCTGCGCAGGAAGTAAAGAAGAGGTTGGCGACCCAGATTTTCCCTTTGAGGTCATCGAGGGCAACAACGTCTTCGTTACTGTCGAAGAATGCGAATTCAGGTACGGGGTACAACTCGGGAACGAGTTCGTCGCCCAGAACCGGGTAATCCTCCAGCGCGTCCCGCCTGTTGAGTCCTAAAAACAGCCCCATGAGCAACACAATGAAAAGGACAAAAGATCCCAGTGCCAAAAAAACAAGTTTGTTTGAATTCATAGCCCGACCCCCTGGCTTAATACACGGTCAAAGAAAAAGGCGTCAATTAACAACAGCAGTAAAAGTAATGGGAAATAGATCACTGAGGCACGCAAGACTCTCCGCGCATCCTCGACGGTTTCACTAATACGCCATTGAAGGCAAACCCAGAGAAACCAGAAGCCCAGCACCATAGCGCCTATACCATAGAGCCAGCCGGAAAGCATAAGGAAGGTGGGCCAGGCAGAGACCGGGATTAGGACCAGACAGCAGGCGAGGCTCTGACGAAAGGTTGCCCGGCCATCAGGCTCTACAATGGGCAGCATTTGAAACTTGCCCTTACGGTAGTCGTCGCGGTACATCCATGCGATGGCATAAAAGTGGGGATGTTGCCAGAGGAATAGAATCAAAAAAAGGACATAGGCCCCTTTGTCCAGACCGCCCGTCGCGCCGGCCCAGCCGATGAGGGGCGGTATAGCACCGGGTATGGCGCCAAAGGGGGTGTTCAGCCAGTGGACCCGTTTCATGGGGGTATAGATGAATGCATAGGTGATGATAGTGCCACCCGCCAGCAATGCGGCGAGGTAGTTCACCTGGACACACAACAACGAAACACCTGCCACCGACAGGGCAATGCCGAAAATCAGTGCGCCCATAGGCGACACCCGGCCAGAGGGTAAGGGTCTATTTCGTGTACGGTCCATCTTGCCATCGACAACACGCTCAAGGTAATGGTTCAGGGCACCTGCCCCGGCAGAACTGAGTGCAGTGCCCAGCAAGGTCCACAGCAGAAGGTCGTAGGGTTTGAGACCATCGTTCGCCATGGCAAAGCCGAGGACGGTGGTTACCAGCACCATCTTGAGGATATTGGTCTTGGTCAGTTCTATGTAGGCTTTAATCATGATAGGGGGACTCAGGATGCATGGGGTACCTGCACAATCTCGACGTTGGGTGTCATGGTCCATGCGCGCAGGGCCAAGTATACAGTCACGCCGAGGAATAAGGCTCCGGTCATCAGGTGAAGCGAGGCGACCAAAGCGGCCTCCGCGGTCAGGACGGTCATCATGCCCAGGAAGAATTGGATTCCCACCAAGCCGCATAAGCTGTAGGCGACCAGGACCAGTTCGGGACGACGGTCATCATTACGCGCCGCCAGCCACGCCAGGAAAAGGGTGAAGAGGGTTACGATAACCGCACCGACACGGTGGGCAAAGTGCAATTTCACCTGCCACATTTCCACATCAGGGAGGTCTACCCCGGTCTCCAGGGTATGGTCGAAGCGCCAGTCGTTGATCCAGGTCAGCATTTCATCATCAAAGGAAGGCACCACCTGGTTACCCGTAGTTGGAAAGTCGGGTATGGCCAGAGCGGAGTCGGTGTGGCGCGTTAAGGCGCCGAGCAACAATTGGCCGTAGATGAACACAATGAGTAGCAGTGTTGCTTTGAACACAGGGGAATGGTTCTCACCACCTTCGCTATGGACGGTGTGGTTACGCCGTTGCCATTCCTTGGAGAGGGCATAGGCAATGATAATGGTGAGTACAAAAAAGCTCTGAGCGAGGAGGCCGTGGGCACTGGAGACAGCGTCGGGCAATTGGTATAGCACGGTCAGCCCACCGAGGAGGGCCTGGAGCAATACAGCGAACACGGATAGCCAACCCAGGACTTTGACCCAGCGACGTTTTTCTCGCCATTGCAGCAACCCGGCAAGGACTACGGTCATGAGCGCGATAATACCCGCGATGAGGCGGTGGAAGTGTTCGTGAAAAATACCGCCAGTCCACTTGGATACGGGGTAGGTGATAGGGTTTTCGCCGTAGGTCAGGGGCCAATCGGGTACTGCAAGCCCGGCATCGTTGCTCTTTACCTGACCACCCAAAAACAACAGCAACAGGGTCGCAACGACCAACAGCTTGGAAAAGTGGCGTAGCATGGGGTGAATATTGACAGCCAAGGTAGAGGGCGCGGGGGCATTCATGGTGATTGCTTTCTGAGCTGGCTCAATTACAGTAGGGACTTACAGGCTTTGGGCGCTTCGTATTCGTCCAGGAAGGAGGCCCTGAATTCGGCCTGTAGTATATCCTTTTTACTCGATCTGTATCAATGTGCGGGTGGTGAATCAGGATGAAAAAGACTGTATGCAGGATGGTCAATCATTGCTGTATGGGGTCAAGTTAGTAAACCGACGGGGAGATTTCTGCCTGCGCAGGACTGACAGAAAAATGGAGTACGCAACCGAATCAATTAGAATTCGTCCCAAAATTCGTCTTCTTCAGTGACCTCTTTGGGTGCATTATCTACCAGCCAGGTCTCGAATTCTTCCTCGGTGAGTACGTAGACAAATCCGCGCATGGCATAGTGCATGATGCCGCAGAGTTGGGAACAGGCGATTTCAAAGGTGCGCTGGTCGTCGTTTTTCAACCCCTGGAAGTCGGTTGTGGTCAGGGTGGGCTTAAACATCATAGGCACTACCATCCCTGGAATAATATCGCGTTTCACGCGAAATTCGGGTACGGCGAAGCTGTGAATCACATCTTTGGTAGTCAGTTGAAGCAGTGCGGTCCGGTTCACTGGCAAATATAACTGGTTCCGCTTTACGATGTCATCTTTGCCCTGAGCATCGTCTGGATCCAGACCGACAGGATTGCTGCCATCGTCCATAAACTTGATAGCGGTTTTCCCAAAAACACCATCGGCACCGGGATAATGGATGTTCCAAGTGTATTGCTGGGCGACTACGCGAACCTGTATCGGATTCATATCAGCTGTGGGTACTGCTTCCACTTGACGTTCCCAGAAGGGAATGGAAAATGCAACCAGGAGTACACATTCAATGAGCGCCACAAGGAAAGCCACCCAGAAAGCAGCGCGACTTTTAGGTGCGTCGGGGTTGGCATCGGGGTGTTTGATGCCCGGAATTTCACAAGTGAATATACAAAGACGCTGGTCCATCCCAACCAGAGTAATGCAATTACGCTCAACACAATGAACATGATTGTATCGACTTCACCTGCATGTTCGCTTGCCGCTATAGGGAAGAGTGCGGCTGTCATGGTGAAGCCTCAGCGGTATTGGAGGGAGCAGCATCCATGTTTTTTATTCGTCGTAAAAAGGAGAAAAACAAGGCGCCAACAGCCATAGCCAGGAAGCCCAGCCCGCCGAGCATAACGAATATGGCAGCGTTCACGCCTTTGGATTGGCTATCGTCGGCATCGCCCACACAGGCGGTGCATGCTGAAACATCCAGCGCGAAAAGCACAAGTAGCGTTAGGAGCAGTGCACTCATCAGTATCTGATTATGTGGCAGTTTAATCTTCATCTTAGACTGTATAAAAGAGGGCAAAAATAATCCAGCCCATAAGGGTCATGAATTGCCAGGTCATGGTCAGGCAGGCAATTCGATTTGTATAAAGTGCAGTATTCTGTTTCTTTAGTCCTGCACCGGGCCCCACCAGCCAAAGGGCTGCGAAGGTGGCAAAAAGGATATGAAAACCGAAGGCACCTGTTATCAGATAATAGGTGGCATAAAAGGTATTGGTTCTTGCCAGGGCACCCGTGTTCCCCACAACATCGTGCTCCCAACCGAGGATGCCCACGAATGCCATACCCAGCAAACAGGTCAATACTAATGCGCCTATACCACCACCATCACGAGCACTTCTCCAGGCCTTTGTCGCTGTTACAGCGCTCAGCGTCAGTACAAGCATATTAAGTCCGGCGATATATCGCGGTAAGACTTCGCTACCTGTAGGCCAGAAATCGGCTGCGACGCGCAGGAAGGCATAGACTGATACCAGCGATGCGAGCAGCATAAAATCTGCGAAAAGGAGCAACAGGGTGCCGAGCCGTGCATTGGTGAATCCGGTATCGGGTCGGGATTCAGCGGCATAGGGTATGGTGCTCATGACTCCCCCTCCGCGATGTGCTGTGGCGTAAAGTCTGTTGCGTGACCGGGTTCACTATAAGCATGGGGACCACGGTGGGCAACCATGGGCGCTTCAAAATTTACGTAGGGCAGGGGTGGTGAAGATGTGGCCCATTCCATGGTCGTTGCTTCCCAGGGATTGTTGTCCACTTTCCGGCCACGCCACAGCGTCCAGACCAAGTTCACGATAAAGAAAATCTGTACCACACCCATCATCATGGCGGAATGGGTCGCGGCCTTGTTCAGGAAGAAAAATTCCGTTCCGTGGGCATAGGTCGCGCCGCCATCATAAAGACGTCGATTCACCCCGGCGAAGCCCTGGAGGAGCATGGGCATGAAAGTGGCGTTCATGAATAGGAAAGTCCCGACAAAGTGAATGACACCCAATTTATGGTTCAATACTTTCCCGGTCATCTTTGGGAACCAGTGGTAGAACCCGGCGAAGATGGCCATCAGTACACCAGGAGCCACAATGTAGTGAAAGTGGCCGATGACGTAGTACGTGTCGTGTAGTGGGATATTGGTCGAGGCCAATGCCAGGGGCATGCCCGTTAGCCCGCCCATGGCAAACATGGGTAAGAAACCCAGCGCGAAAAGCATGGGTGTGGTAAAGCGTATGGAACCGCCCCAGAGCGACATGAGGAGGCTGGTGCCGATTAACACAGAGGGTATGGAGATAATCAGGGTGGTGGCTTCGAAGAAAGCACTTACTGCGGTGCCCATACCTGTGAGATACATGTGGTGGGCCCAAACCAGCAATGACATAACACCCAGATAGCAGGCCGCCTTGACCATGACCGAATGGCCCCACAGGGGCTTGCGCGTATTGGCGGCGTAGATTTCGGCCACCATGCCGAGCGCCGGGAGGAGAATGACGTAGACTTCCGGGTGGCCCAGAAACCAGAAGAGGTGTTGATAAAGAAGGGCACTCCCTCCCCCACTCACCTCCAGGGGTTCACCACTCACGACCAGACCACTGGGCAGGAAGAAACTGGTGCCACGCAGGCGGTCCATCAGTTGGAGCATAGCCGCTGCGACTAGTGGTGGAAAGGCCAGGAGGAGAAGAAATGCGGTCACAAACTGGGACCAGATAAAGAAAGGCATACGCCCAAAGGTCATGCCGGGACAACGCAATTGTACAATGGTGACTATGATGTTGATTGCCAGAAAAAGGGAGGAGACATAAACCAGTGCAATCCCTATGAGCCATTGGCTCTGGGCACCCAGGTCGATGGTCGCCAGTGGAGGATAGGAGGTCCAGCCAGCACCCGCAGGGCCGTTCTGCGCAAAAAAACTTCCGAGTATCACCGCACCCCCTGCAATAAAAAACCAGAAGCCGATTCGGCTGAGCTTGGGAAAGGCGAAGTTGGTCGCACCGAGCATGAGGGGTACGAAGTAGCTGCCAAAGCCGCCCACCAGGATGGGTACTACCCCGAGGAAGATCATGATGGTGCCGTGCATTGCACCCAGCTGATTGTAGAAGTCGGATACGAGGGCACCGCCGGGCATCCAGGGATGGTCTTCGCTAAAGAAGCGGCCGAGGAGTGGAATGGGTGAGCCGGGGTAGGCCAACTGCCATCGCATGATGAGTACGATCCCGAATCCCAGCAACAGAAAAACCGCAGCGGCGAACAGGTATTGCACCCCTACGGTTTTGTGATCTGTACTCCACAACCTACGCATGTGTTGGCACCACTCTCAGTCGTGTTGAAAGAAAATTTATACACTTTGTCATTCCCGCGCAGGCGGGAATCTCCGTGTCAACATGCTTAGCCCAAGTCGGGACCATGATCGTAGTAATCACGGTCGCACGCGTCCGTTTCCGGGGCAG
>CALAXS010000749.1 GCA_937895305.1 uncultured bacterium | reverse complement strand
GCCACGTCAGCTTGCAATTTGACATAGCCTTCTCATGGAAGATTGCCACACCTCGTTTACACTCGGCTCGCAATGACGTGGTAAACAAACGTCATTGCGAGGAGGCGAAGCCGACGCGGCAATCTCTTGCTCGCGATGGCTTTAGAAGTAGGAGGCCGTGCATCTCAACATTAAAGTACGCTAAAGCGTCCAACCTTCACGATACGGAATTTGCAAGTATTCTTCCGCTTCAGGATTACCGGGAAAAGTCATGGTTTCAGCATCCCAGTGTAACTTTGTACCCGGCATGCGAAGGGCTACATTACCCAACTGTGCAATCTCGCTCAAGCCCCCGGCGTAATCAAAGTTCGAAACCGTAGTCCCATTCCCTTTGCATGCATCGAGCCAGTTTTGATGGTGGGCTTCGCCACCAGACAAGCCCGTTATTTCCGCGTCTTTCTGATCCTTCCGGCCACCCTCATAATCCTTCATCTTCTCCTCATCCAGAATACGCCAGCCTGTAGCCCCATGGGAACCATAGAGAATTTTCCCCGCATCCCCCACGACCATAGCGCCAAAGGGTTTCTTGTTGGACCACCCGGCCTCTGGAACCGGGATAAATTCTTCGCCTTCCTCAATCTCTTCCGGGCGGGGCGGGTTGTAATACTCACCGTCGTACCAATACACCGTGACCAGAGGGCGATCCCCACGGGCTGGAAACTCATAACGCACTTTGGTGGATTCTGGAAAGGTCTCCTTGTGCTTCACCAAATCGTAGCCTTCGGCTTCAGCAATAATCGAAGTAGGCGCCCCCAGATCCAGCGCCAGAAACACCGGGTCAACCAGATGGCAAACCCAGTCACCCAGCATACCGGAACCGAACTGTCGCCACCCCCGCCAGTTACCGGGGAGGTATACCGGATTATAGTCGCGATACGGCATGGGGCCTAGCCAGAGATCCCAATCAAGTCCCTCCGGAACTGCAAACTTTTTCTCTAATCGGTGTAACTCCTTAATCCGGCAAGCACTGTGCCCTTGCTCAACCACATGCACCTCACGCACCTGCCCTATAGCACCCGAACGTATGCATGCATTAAACCCTTCAATAGATTTAAAAGAACGCCCCTGGTTTCCCATTTGGGTAACCACGCCATAGCTACGGGCTCCTTCTGTGACGGTACGAATTTCATGGAGCGTATGCGCCAGTGGCTTCTCACAATAAACATGCTTCCCGAGTTGCATGGCCGCCATGCTGATAATGGCATGGCTATGATCCGGCGTCCCGATGATTACCGCGTCAATCCCCTTCTCCTTCTCCAGAAGCACGCGATAATCCTTGTACTTTGTCGCATCCGGAAACCCTTCGAAAATCGCAGCAGCCTGCCGTTGGTTCACATCACAAAGTGCCGCAATCTTCGCACCTCGATAATTGGATATGCGAACATCGATTCCGCCCATACCGCCCACACCGATCCCGGCAACATAGACTGTCTCACTCGGTGGGGTATGCCCGACACCGCCAATAACATGACGTGGCACGATCTGCGGGAAGACTACAGCAGCCGCAGCAAAGGAGGCCGTGTTTCCAAGAAATTCCCGACGGGTGGATGTATTCGATGTATCAATCATAGCCGTTCCTCTGCAATGATTCAGGATCCATAGTACTGCGTCAGAATACCCTAAACTAGCCAAAGAATATAGTTTGTAAACGAATTCATGATCAATAAGGCCAGGTACAATCCGGCCAATCAGCATCCCCTACAAATCACTACACTTCAACCTGTATACTGTGGTGGTGTGTGGGGACACATCACCCACGTCGGCTGAACGTGATTCATGGATTTTTCTTGAGGTACCCTGAATGAAACAATTTATTGCCAAGCATTCGCCCCTGTTCATCCTCGCTGGCCTTTGTATCGCCATGGCCCTCTACTCCAGCGACTTCAGTGGTAGAGGCAATCTGCAAAGCGTCGCCATGCGTACCTCCGTGGTCGGTATCATCGCCGTAGGCGAACTCCTCGTCATACTCACCGCAGGCATTGACCTCTCTGTGGGTAGTGTCGCTGCCCTTTCCGCCGTTGTCGGTTGCATCGTCATGAAATCCATGGGTGATTCAGCCATGGCCCTGCCCGTTGGCCTCCTTGTGGGCTGCGGTGTGGGTATGCTCTGCGGTCTCATCAATGGACTGCTCGTCAGCAAGGGCCGCATTCCACCGTTTATCGTCACTCTCGGTACCATGATGTGGGCCCGTGGTCTCGTGCTCCTCGCCTCTAATGGCGAACCCGTCTTCGGTATGCCCGATGCTTTCTTCTGGCTGGGTGGGGCCAATGCCTGGTGGGTGCCTGTTCTTTTGACGGTGAGCATTGTGGCCTTCTTTTTTGTGGTGCTCACCTATACCCCCTTCGGGCGTTCCCTCTATGCCATCGGCGGTAACCGCCAGGCCGCGCGTCTTTCTGGCTTACCTGTGGACCGCTCGCAAATGCTCGCCTACACCCTCTCCGGCACCCTTGCCGGATTTGCAGGGCTGGTCCTCGCATCACGCACCAGTATCGCTGCACCCATGGCCGCAGAAATGTATGAACTCGAAGCCATTGCCGCATGTGTCATTGGCGGTGCCAGCCTCATGGGCGGTGAAGGCGGGGTCATTGCCGCCCTGGCCGGGGCACTCATCATGACCGTACTCCGAAATTTCTGCACCCTGGAAGACATTCAAGTTTACTGGCAGCAGGTACTTGTGGGCGGGCTCATCGTAATCCTGGTCTATTACGACAGCATGCGTAAACGTAAAGCTGGATTAATAGGCGATTAGCTGGATTTCTGGTGAAACTTGCCATTCAGGCTTCTGGTCTATATCTGGTACGGGACAAATGGAAACTCTATCCAAACTTGGAGATTCGGGACTATGCTCTTTCGTAAGCTATTGATACTGCTGGTGTTAATCACCCTCTCATTCACTATGCCAGTGGGGGCCGAAGAGGCCGAAGAATCCGCCAGTCCAACAGAACCGCAACAGGTGGGTAATTTTCGCCTCACAGCCCACACCGATGATTCCTATGAACTCAGTCACTATGGCGATGCCAAAGCAGTGGTTTTATACACCCACGGTGTTGGCTGCCCCATCGTGCGACAGAGTGTTCCTGAACTCATACGATTACAGGAAGAATTCGCTGAAAAAGGCGTGGTCTTCCTCATGATCAATGCCAATGATCAGGATCTTCGGGCTGACCTGAAAGAAGAAGCCGAAGAATTCAGCATTGATATGCCCATCCTGAAAGACCACTCCCAGCAAATACTCCGCGCCCTGGGCGCGACGCGTACTGCCGAAGCCATCGTTATCGACCCTAACGCCGATTGGGAAATCATTTATCGTGGCGCAGTCGATGACCGCTTCAACTATGGCTCCCAGAAAAAGGAAGCTGAAAACAAGTACTTGCGCGATGCCTTGGTGGCCCACCTGGATGATAAAGAGATTGCTGTACCCAGCACGAAACCCAAAGGGTGTCTCATCACTTATTTGGACGCAGACAAAGAAATATCCTATGTCAACGACATCGCTCCTATCCTTCAGGAAAAATGCGTGACCTGTCACCAGAAAGGCAATCTGGGGCCCTTCGCCATGAACAGCCTCCGCAAGGTACAGGGTTGGGCCGACATGATGTCGGAAACCATTCGCACCCGCCGCATGCCCCCCTGGCACGCTGACCCGGTGTACAGTAAATTTCAGCATGCCCTTGGACTGAGTACAGAAGAAGAACGCACACTCTTAACCTGGCTGGATGCTGGCGCACCCGGCACCGTTGACCTGGAAGAAGATCCGCTGCGTAAGTTTATTCCGACGCCGCAGACCGAGTGGGTGCTGGGCGAGCCGGATTTGATTGTCCAGTATGACGAAGTACAATCAATACGCGCAGAAGGCACCATCGATTATCGTTACCTCTATGTACCTTCTGGCATCACTGAGGACAAGTGGGTACGTGCAGCGCAGGTCAAGGTAGGTAATCTCGCTGTGGTACACCACGCGCTCATCTTCATTCAGTACCCGGAAGAGTATGAGCACATCCAGCCCGAACACAGTGGCGGTGTAGAGGGCTACTTCGAGTCATTCCTGCCCGGCGCACCCATAGAGCCCTATCCAGACGGCACCGCCCAATTCGTTCCTGCGGGGTCTACTTTTGTATTCCAGATGCACTACAACGCTACAGGTAAACCGGAAACTGATCAGACTAAAATGGGACTCTATTTTGCTGACGCAGCACCAGAGCGTATTATGAAAATAGATGGTACCCATTCGGATGATTTCTATATTCCACCCAATAGTGATGATTACACCACGGAAACAACCTTCCGCTTTCGTAGAGACGCAAGGCTCTATGGTATGTCCCCCCACATGCACTTTCGGGGCAGCCATGCGCGGTTTATTGCAGAAATCCCTGGTCAGGAAGCCGCCAATCTGCTGAATGTTCCTTTCTACGAGTTTGACTGGCAGCCCTTGTACAACCTAGCGGAACCCATTGACTTGCCAAAGGGTACAGAAATCATTGTGGAGGGGGGCTGGGATAACACCAAGTTCAATCCAGACAATCCTGCTCCCGACGAGTATGTCGAATGGGGCCAGCAATCCTGGGAAGAAATGTTTATCGGCTACTTTAAATATTCTATACCCCTGGACAAGGAACGCTATACCCCCCGCGACATCGGCCGTGTGCCTGGTGAAGACCTGACTGCAAGCAATCTTCCGGGTAGCACCTGGAACATCTGGGACCGCTACATCATCACCCTTGGTGAAAATGGCGACCTGTTGAGCGAAGGCAAGAAGATTGGCAGCTGGGTAGTTGACGGGGTTCAGGTAAAGGTGAACTTCAGAGGTCGTGATATGGACTTATTTATTCGAGGTGATCAGCTCTTGATGCGCGGTCGTGCCATGGAACGGGTCGAGTAGTATTTTCAATTAAAAGTTGACGACGTACCTCCCGGTCTTCTACTCTGCTCGTTACTAACGACCACGATTCCGGGAGGTTTTTTTATGCGTACCCTGTTCATAGCTCTATGCTGTATATCCCTGACACCGCTTATGGCATCCGCGCAGGGCGACCGTCCCCGTGGGCTGGCAGCGCTGTCCGTCCCGGAAGGCTTCACCGTTGAAATTGCAGCGCCTTCTGATATTTCGACCTACCCCATGTTCATGGAGTATACCGGGTCGGGTGACCTCTTTATTGCCGAGTCCTCCGGCTCAGACATCAAGGGAAAAGATGTAAATGCACAACCGGAATGCATGATCCTGCGTATAAGCGATACGGATAAAGACGGGGTCTATGACCAACGCGTCGTCTTCGCCAAAGATATCGGCTTTCCCATGGGGGTGCTCTGGCATGACGACAGCCTCTATGTGGCGGAGCCACCCTATTTCGTACGCTATCAGGATAAGGATGGTGACGGGGTTTCGGACAAACGTGACGTCCTTCTGTCCGGGTGGAATATATTTAACTCTGCGAGTTTGCACGGCCCATTCCTGGGACCCGATGGCTGGCTCTATCTCACCCACGGTCGACACGGCTACGACATCACCACGCAGGAAAGCGAGCGTCTGGAGGGGACCGCTGCACGGATTTGGCGGTGCCGTCCCGATGGTAGTGATCTGGAGCGCGTCTGTGGTGGTGGCTTTGATAATCCTATCGAACTGGTGTGGACGGCTTCGGGCGACATGCTGGGCACCATGACCTACTTCACGGATCCCCGCCATGGGCAACGCGACGCGCTCATGCACTGGGTGGAAGGCGGAGCCTACCCCAAGGTCAATCCCGTGCTGGATGAATTTGTGCGTACTGGCCCTCTCATGCCCACCATGACCAAGTTCGCGCGCATTGCGCCGTCTGGTCTCGCTATCTATAACGAAGGTAATTATGGTGATGCCTATCTGGGTAACCTGTTTAGTGCACAGTTCAATCCCAGTCGTGTGCAACGCCACATCCTCCATCGTGAAGGTGCTACCTATCGCACAGAAGACAGTGACTTTCTCTGGTCCTCAGACCCGGACTTTCATCCTACCGATGTAGAAGTGGAACCCGACGGTAGCCTCCTCGTCGCTGATACGGGTGCATGGTACGTCGATGCCTGTCCTATAAGTCGCGTATCCAAACCAGAAATTCGCGGGGCCATCTATCGTATCCGAAAGATTACGCCAGAAAAGCACACTTCGGTTGTTGCGAGCAAAGCAGAAACCGTTGCACTCAAAGCCAACAACGCTGGCGTGAACCGCAATGGGAGTCAATGCAAGAAACTCGCCAAATTGCTGGACCCGGACAATGAAGCATTCGTTCGTCGTGCAGCAGCTACAGCCTTGGGGCGTCTCAACGACCCCAAAGCGGTTGATGCCCTTATCGAAGCCAGCGCCACGCCCGTGGACCGCATACTGGAACATGCCATCATCTATGCACTCATTGAGCTGGGTGCTGTTAACGCACTGACGGCCCATCAGAACGATGAGCGATTGCCTGTACGCAAGGCAGCCCTCATCGCCCTGGACCAATTGAAGTGGGATGGCCTCAAGCCGGCACATATACTGCCCTTCTTCGCAGAGGAAGAGGACACCCTGCGCGAAACCGGACTCTGGATTGCATCCCGTCATCCTGAATGGGGCGATACCATCGCACAGTACCCGCTCAGCCAGCTCCGTGATCCTGACCTGAGTGAAGCTGGCTTCAAAGCCATCACCCCCATCTTGCAAGCCTATGCTGCAAGTGCGGTGCTGCAAAATGAAAGTGCTGCCCTGCTCCAGGATGAATCCATTTCCAAAGACACCCGCATCCGTCTCCTCGATGTGCTTGCAGGGCTCAAGGGCGATGGTCTGGCCAAGCCCTGGAGCGATGCACTCCATAACCTGCTGAATCATAAGGACAACGCCCTGTGCTGGGCAGCATTACGGGTTATACAACAACGTGGCCTGGACCAGTTTGATGAATCCCTGCAGAAAATATACGGGAGTCCGGATCGGGATACCAACCTCCGCCTTACCGCCTTGCGCGCTCAGCTCCCCAGGTTGAAGAAACTCGACGAACAAGACTTCACCTTTATCCTCGCTCAATTGGATAAAGACAACGAACTGGCCTCGCGGCAAAATGCAGTACGCCTGTTGCGGGATGCACCCCTCTCTACAAAACAAATGCTTCGCCTGAGTGAAGACGCTTTCGCCCACGCTGATGCGTTGATTTGCGGTCCCCTTATCAGTGCCTTTGAAGGCGCCGATGAAAAAGCTGGCCGGGCCCTGCTCCTGGCCATCCAGAATTCCGAACTCCAGCCCCACCAGTATCGGACCGCACTACAGCAGATTGCCCCCACCCTGGGCACCATGGAAAATCAGGCACAGACCCTCGTCGATGCGGCCCTTGAACTGGACAATGTGCGGGTGGAAAAATTACAGCGCCTGACCCGGCGCGTCGGTACGGGCGATGTGGGCCGGGGCCGCCGTATCTTCTTCAGCAAGGAAGCGGCCTGTAATACCTGCCACACCGTAGGCGAAGAAGGCGGATTTGTCGGGCCGGATTTGACCACCATCGGTCTCATTCGTTCTGGTTCCGATCTCCTGGAGGCCATTCTCTTCCCCAGTGTCAGTTTTGTACCCGATTATGAAACCTATCGTATTGACACCTTCCAGGAAATTCATCTGGGCACCATTGCCAGCCAAAGCCCCGAAGCAGTACAGCTTCGCACAGGCGCGGAAACCACCGTCAATATCCCGCGTGAAGATATACTCTCCATGGCCCATAGCCCCCTGTCGATTATGCCCGAAGGCCTCGATGAGACCTTGAGCGAAGATGCACTCATGGATCTGATAAGCTTTATGATGTCCCTGAATAATGATAACTGGCTTCAGCCCTACACCAAGGAAGAGCTGAATAAATAAGGATCTTAACCCCATGCTGTTTTCCTCGTTCCCTATTGCCTGCCGTGCTACGGCCTCTGCTAGGGAATGCATAACCCGGAGCTCTGCTCCGGAAAGCTGAAGTGTTCAACTTAGATTGCGACATTTCGGTCCCAACTTGAGTTAGGAATGTAAACGCGGAGATTCCCGCCTCCGCGGGAATGACAGGAAAGTATAGGTTTTCCTGCGACACGACATAGGCGGCGCGGTGTGGTAATAATGTATTAACAGCAATGACCCGTATTTTTGAATCATTGATAATTAGAAAATTTGTTTTGAATCACCATGATATAAGGATCTTAACCCATGACTTTTCGTAGCCTACTTTGCCTGACCTTGCTGGTTTCCAGCGCGGCCATTGCAGAACCCGTAGCCGTGACCGGGAAAATCGACCTCTTCAACGGGAAAAATCTCGATAACTGGTACACCTTTATCCGTGACCGTGGCAAGAACATCGACCCGAAGAAGGTGTTTACCGTTGCCGATGGCCTCCTCACCATCTCCGGCGAGGAATGGGGCTGTATCACCACCACGGAAGAATACGATGCCTACAAACTCGTCACCGAATGGCGCTGGGACGGGCGTACCTATGGCAATCGGGTAGACAAGACACGCGACTCGGGTATTGTTGTTCACTCTGTGGGTGAAGACGGTGGTTACAGTAACGTCTGGATGTTTGGTATCGAATGCCAAATCATCGAAGGTGGTGCAGGGGACTTCATCGTGGTGGGCAATGGCTCGCAGGACTTCAGCCTGACCGCAAAAATCGCAGAAGAAAAACAGGGTAGCAGCTTTGTCTTTGATCCCAAAGGCAAAGAAGAGACCATCAACGGCGGTCGCATCAACTGGTGGGGGCGCGATGCGGACTGGAAAGACGAAATCAATTTTCGCGGTGCAAAGGATGTGGAATCGCCTATGGGCGAATGGAATCACATGGAGTGCATCGTCGATGGCGGGGCCATCACTGTCTATCTGAACGGCGTCCTCGTAAATGAATCCGTGGCCTCCAAACCCGACAATGGCAAGATTCAGGTACAGGCCGAAGGCGCAGGCATCATCTTTCGCAAAATTGAGCTTCACCCGTTGAAATAAGGTTGGGTATTTCAAAAAATATCAACCACTGTCATTCCTGCCTCCGCAGGAATCTCCACGTCAGCATGCTTAGTCCGAGTCGGGACTGAGGGCGTAGCATTCCCGGTTGAATGTACCCGCTTTCCGGAGCAGAGCTCCGGTGTATGCATTCCCAAGCTGGAGCTTGGGAACGAGATATAGCAACTTCTGATTCGACTCCATAAAAAAACGTCGTCCGGTCTCAACAGACCAGACGACGTATTGTGTTTTGATGTTGGTTACTTTTTCTTGGGACGATAAATATAGGTCGCTGTGCCAAAGACCGATGCTGCTGCATCCATCACCGTTTCACTTAGTGTGGGATGGGGATGAATGGTCAGTTCCAAATCGCTGGCCGTAGCGCCCATCTCGATTGCAAGCGTACCCTCTGCAATTAACTCACCGGCACCATGGCCCACAATACCAACACCCAGAATTTGGTGGGTATCAGCATCGGTGATCATCTTGGTTAGGCCTTCTGTGCGATTAAAGGTGGTAGCGCGACCGGATGCCGCCCAGGGGAATCGGGCTACATGGACATTGCGTCCGGAAGCTTTCGCTTCGTCTTCGGTAATCCCGGTCCAGGCCAGTTCCGGGTCGGTAAATATCACAGCAGGAATCGCCTGGGGTTCAAAGGCCACATCACGCCCGGAAATCACTTCAGCAGCCACACGCCCTTCGGCGGTGGCCTTATGTGCAAGCATGAGCCCGCCCACAATGTCGCCAATGGCAAAGATTGTGGGATCAGTCGTACGACACTGCTCATCCACCTTGATGAAGCCATGGTCGTCCATTTCCACCTTTGTATTTTTCAGGCCGAGGCCAGTTGCATTGGGCTTGCGACCTACGCAGACCAGCACCTTGTCGAAGATACGGCTCTTGCTCTTCCCGTCAGGACCTTCCAGGGTCACTTTCATGCCATTCTTCTGCTCTTTCATCTCCATCACCTTGGTGCTCAACAATATATCGTGGAACTTATCGCGAAGGCGTGTTTCCAATGGGCGAACCAAATCGCGGTCTGCCCCCATAAGCAGGCCATCCATAGCTTCCACCACCGTAACTTCTGAACCAAAGGCAGCATAGACTGAGCCCAGTTCCAGTCCGATGTATCCACCACCTATAACCAGCATGGTTTCCGGAATTTCCTTCATCTCCAGGGCACCCGTTGAATTCATGATGCGCGGTGAATCAATCAAAGGGCCAAACATTGCGGGTCGTGAACCGGCTGCGATGATGGCGTGCTCAAATTCCAGCGTCTCTTCCGTCACATCATCTTCATAGATGGTCAGCGTCTTGTTGTCTTCAAAGAAAGCACGGCCCTTTACGAATTTCACATTGCGCGACTTGCACAATTGGCCCAGACCACCTGTCATCTGGCTCACCACGTCCTTCGTACTTTGTCGTACCCGATCCAAATCAATTTTGGGTTCATCAAAGGTCAATCCGAAATGACTGGCTTCACGCGTTTCATTAATCAATTTAGCCACATGCAACAACGCCTTGGAAGGTATACACCCACGAAAGAGGCAGGTCCCCCCCGGGTTATCTTCTACGTCAATCAAGGTTACTTCCAGGCCTAGGTCCGCCGCCATAAACGCTGCAGCATAACCGCCCGGTCCACCGCCAATCACCGCAAGCTGGGTCTTTAAATCACTCATGCTTCTTCCTTCTTCTATGCATCATACACACAAAGTGGCAGGCCATCTGACCTGCCCTCGAATTGTTGTTTGCTCGTTAAATCTTTTTATTCGTCCAGAAACAGCACCCAGGGCTGCTCCAATGCTTCTACCAGCCACCGCATAAAGCGTGCAGCATCTGCCCCATCAATCAATCGATGATCATAAGACAGGGTCAACGGCAACATAAGGCGCGGCGCAAATGCACCATGCTGGAAAACCTGCTCCATCTGCCCGCGCGATACACCCAGAATAGCAACCTCGGGCGCATTGATAATCGGCGTGAACGCCTGACCACCCAATCCACCCAGATTACTAATGGTGAAGGTACCACCCTGCATCTCGTTCACACCCAGCTTACGGTCCCGTGCCTTGGCCGCCAGTGCAGGCAACTCCACCGAAATCTCCGATATGCTTTTCTGGTCTGCACCCTTAATCACAGGCACCACCAGACCGTGGGGCGTGTCTGCTGCCACACCGATGTTGTAGTACTGCTTGAGGATAATCTCTTCTGTATCTGCATCAATAGACGCATTGAACTTGGGAAACCGTTTCAGGGCTTCCGTCAGTGCTTTAATGAGAAAACTGGTCACTGTCAGCTTGCCACCCTGGGCATCAATCTGACGACCATATTTATTTCGCACCGCTTCCAGCGATGTAATGTCCGCCTTTTCAAAATGTGTCACATGGGGGATGTTCTGCCAATTACTGGTCATCCGCTCCATGGTTTTCTTGCGGATGGCGTTCATGCCTTCCCGTGCTGTCGGTCCCCAGTTGTCAGAACCCGTCGGAGTGGGTGCGGCTACTTTCGGTGTAGGGGTCGCTGCTGCTGCAGGCACCGCAGATTCTGTTACCACGGTCGGGGCTGCACCGCCACCTGCAAAAGCTTCAACATCCTGCGCCGTAACACGTCCACTGGAATCGGCCGGTACATCCTTCAGATCCACACCCAGCTTACGGGCCAGACGTCGCACCATGGGCGAAGCCAATACGGCACCACTGGACACACGTTTACGGGCTTCTGCTGGCGCTGGAGCTGCTTCTTGTACAACAGGCGCAGCTTCAGCTTTCGGTGTTGGCTCAGGTTCAGGTGCTGCTGCAACAGGTGCATCACCCGCCTCCAACACCCCAACGACCTGGCCCACTTTAATTGCGTCACCTTCTTTGGCGAGCAATTTAGTGACGGTGCCCGCATGGGGCGCATTCACCTCAACCACCGCCTTGTCTGTTTCGATTTCCAGGAGGGGTTGTCCCTCACTCACGGCATCCCCCACTTTCACCAACACCGATGCCACCGTGCCGCCTTCAATACCTTCCCCGATTTCCGGGAGCTTAAATTCCGTAGCCATGGTCTTCCTTCCGTAGCTCGATTATGGGTTACGACATGCCATCCACAGGCACTATCGCGGAGT